>JAHZLG010000254.1 GCA_022599995.1 Alphaproteobacteria bacterium
AATTGTCACTGCCGATGCGTAGTAACGGTCGACTGCGTGTCCAATGCCGATTGCCGATAATTCGACGCGCTGTTTTGTCTCGATTGTTTTGATCACCTCGTGCAGGTGGGATTCGAGGTAGAGGCTGCCATTTGCCGAGAGAGTGGTGTCATCGACGGGAGCCCCGTCGGAAATCACCAACAAGATTCGACGCTCGGCGGGGATTTTGCACAGCCGTTCGTGCGCCCAGAGTAAGGCTTCGCCATCAATGTTTTCTTTCAGAAGCCCCTCGCGGAGCATAATCCCTAACCGAGGACGCGCACGTCGCCACGTTTCATGGGCATGTTTGTAGCAAATATGGCGAATATCATTCAGTCGTCCCGGATGGCGTTTTTTGCCCGCTGCAATCCACGCGTCGCGGGACTTTCCTCCCTTCCAAGCCGAGGTTGTGAATCCGAGCAATTCGGATTTGACGCCACACTGCTCAAGGGTGCGCGAAAGAACCTCGGCGCACATCGCGGCGAGGGCGATGGGCCGCCCGCGCATCGACCCCGAATTATCTATCAGCATCGTTACCACTGTGTCGCGGTACGGATGCTTGTAGGGTTTGCGGAAACACTTGGGATTCAGGGGTGTGTGAACCAGTCGCAACAATTGTCTGGGGTCTAACTGCCCTTCCTCCAGATCGGTTTCCCATTGAAGCTGCTGCTTTGCCAGCAGTCGCCGTTGCAGCCTGTTGGCAAGACGGGTGACCACAGGAAGGAACGGGGCGACACGATCATCGAGCTGTTTCCGAAGCTCCCGCGCCTCTTCGGGGCTCGCAAGGTCAGTGGCAATCACTTCTTCGTCGAAATCCTTTGTATAGGCGCGGTATGCTGCCGTTGATTGGGTGGCATCGCCCTTTCTGTGCGGGGGCAAGAACAGATCGAGCAACTCATCGTCGCCAGCTTGGTTGTCTTCGTTCGTGATGAGATCATCCGGATTCATCTCCTGCCCATCTTCGAGCGACGACCCTTGGCCATCTTGCCCGAGACGCTCTTGGGACTGCTTGTTGTCTGCTGCACTCGCCCCCGAATCAGCCGGCGCTTGGTCGGAGTCTTCTCCATCGACATCATCAGCGGACTCGGTTGCAGCTGCTTCTGCCGCATCGGTTTGGCTGCTCTGCAAGAGCAACAGGGCAAGCTCTATGGCATAGGCACGCGCTGCTTGGGCATATTGCCCTTGATCGTGCGGATCGGTTTCGTGAAACAACCGTTGCATGACTCCCTGCGCAGAGGGCGGGATTAGGTCGAGCAATTTGTCGGTATGCGGCGGTGGTTTTCCCTCAAAGGCCAACTGTCTCCCTGCAAGGCGAACCCCTTGGGAAAGCAGGGTATGGTGATCGGGAGACTCGGACAAAGCACTGATATCCTTGGCAGGAACAAGTCCGTGCAATGCAGTGGCAATGTCTGCTTTGGTGTTCGCTCGATTCGCTTGGGCATCGCCTTCTGGGGTTGAGGCGAAGGTCGCTTCAACCGTGCGATGCAGGTTCTGACGCACGCCTATTCGAAAACGTCCGCCTATGTGTTCAAGCCGCACCTCTTCCAGGGCGTCATAGATCGACTTCTCGAGGCCTTGTTGCGGACGCCACTGACGATGCGTCCCCTCGTCGTGATAGCGCCGTTTGATCGCCATCGCATCGTGCAGGGCAACCAAGGCAACGGCACTGTCGGCAGCAAGGTCATCGCCGCCAAGGTCGGCGAGCTCGACGGTTTCGGCTTGATTGCCAGACCCCTCTTGGGAAAAACGCACGTCGACGGCAGGGGTATCGGCCAGGGCGCGATACCCTGCCGCCTGCTGAAGGCGCCATCGCTCCTTTCTTGCCTTAAGATCATCTGAGGGCAAAAAAGAATCTGTTCGTTGGTTTTTTATCATGGCTTTGTCGCCTTGCGTCTGGGGCACATCTGCACGACCTTCGCGTCACTCTCATCACGCGCAAGTCATCCATCGGTTGTCTGCTGTCCACAAGAAGCAAGGCCGAGCGTATCGGTCAGAGGTCACACGCACGCCAAGGGCACTTGTGAAACACAGCGTGAAACACGGCAGTTTTATGGCAACGCCGCGACGTTGACAAGGTAGGCTTTGGCATCGCCTCCGGGGGTGCCGATGTGCATATAGATAGGCACACGTGGGATAGCCCCCTCAATTGGCGGCACAATGACACTGGCATCGGGGCGAGCAAGAAAGAAGAAGGAATTCAGCCCTTTGGCACTGTAGGTTTTGTGGTTGTTATTCTTCATGTCGAATCGATCAGTGATAACCGCCCGGCAGTACACAAAGGCACCTTGATGGGCAATCGCCCTTTTGCGACGTGGAATTTTCCTCTTGAATGGGCCGGCAACGAAATACATCGAGTAAATCCGCCGTCCATCGAACATCTTTCGTTTGCCTCCGTGGCACGCGCCGTCCTCATTGGCATTGACGGAAGACAAGAGCTCGACGAAGCCGCTCGCAAAGTCGGACGACCCTGCGACCTGTTCGGTGAAGTCGGTGGCACGATAACGCACCGGGTCGTTTCTGTATTGCCAATCGGTCGGGCCGAGACGATCGTAATTCGCGGTGATTGTGCGGGCTGAGTCCCCTCTTGTCACGCTGTTGCTGTACCCTTCGGGATAGAACCGCCATGGGTCATTGGCGGCCGCATCGTTGCCCACTATCTGCCCGGCACTGACAATCCGCCCATTGAATTCATAGGCGATTTTGAAGATTCCCACTGTTTGCGCCTCGATACTAATTCGATAGGCTGGTGTGGCGGAGAGGGCATCATCGGCATCTTGTTTCGCCGAGCGTGACTGCGTTTGGCGTTGATCCGAGGGGCGGTCATCGACCATGGTTGCCGTGAAGCTCCCTGCACGCAACCCAAACAGGTAAGCATCATAGGTCAGAACAAGATTGAGTGGCGGGGGAAGATCGGGCGGCAATAAGGCTTGCCCCTCGCTGGCAGGGGCCGGGAGTGCCGCCAAACAGACAAGGGCCCCAGCAACCTGGAACCTGATCAACAAGGCAAGAATTCTGCTGCCTCGCGCGGCGCGATGGGAAGGCGTGGGCGTGGGCATAAAAGTCGGCTCCGTACTGTCAAGAATCTTTCACATTCGAGCGTAACCCACAGGCATCAATAAAAGAAGCACTCAAATCTGAAAAAACGGTCTTCTGCAAGATGCCAATGTCTTGGGTATCGACTCCAATAACGATCAGTGCCGGAGCTGCAACCTGCGCGACGTCGCGCTCGGCAGTGCCGAGGGTAGAGACAAGAACCTGTTGATCGGCTGTCGTCGCGTGGCTCACGAAGACAACGGCCTCATCAGGCGACCGGCCATGGCGAAGCAAATTCATGGCAATTGTTGGCAGCTGTTTTAAGCCCATATAGATAAGCACCACCGATCCCGATGCCGCAATAGCCTGCCAATTCACGTGAATACTGCTTGCCGAGGTGCCTGTAAGCAGGCTAACCACCGAATTGGTGCTGCGATTGGTCAGTGGGATGCCTGCCCACGCTAACCCGCCAATCCCCGATGTTATCCCGGGAATGACACGGGCCTGGATGCCACTGTTGCTTAGGGCACTGACTTCTTCCATCCCACGTCCGAAAATGAGCGGGTCGCCTCCTTTCAACCGAACAACGGCATGCCCTTCGCGCGCAAGGGCGATCAGACGTTGCGAAATATCCTCTTGGGTAGGAGACGGCCTTCCCCCGCGTTTGCCGGCAAAGACCCGCAGGGCATGGCTGGGCAAAAAATCCAGCACTTGGTCAGAAACAAGGGCATCATAAACGCAGGCCGTTGCCTCACGGATAGCGCGAAGGGCGCCGATGGTCAAAAGGTCGGGGTCTCCTGGGCCTGCCCCAACAAGCCAAACCTCGCCGGGTTGGGGGCAACGTCCCTCGGCAGATAACGCAGGACGATTTTCGCACTCGTCGCTGTTATGACTGTTGGAGTTGGCTCGACACGCATCCCCTGCCATTACATCACTGTCCTTACAAGGGGGAACACCGCCGTCGCTGTCCGTTCTTCACAACAGCAAGCAGTTACAAAATTGACGAGAATCTGTCTTCACCTATCGTGCAACAATACTGCATGATTTCGTCTCTTGCCCTTTGGCAACCTTCACAAAAATCCAGTCGAGAAGACCCAAGACCGTTCAAACCCTGCACTGCCTTGAGAGCTTTAGGCACGTACGCCAAAGCCAAATTCAACGCACAATAACAATTCAGGAAGCGATTTTCAAAGCAAGATTTGCCGTCGCGTCATCCACAGCTTGGCGCAAGAGGTCGGCACCGACATTGCCGCCCGATATAATCACAACCACTTTTTTCCCGGCAAAAATTTCGGGATTTGTTTCCACGGCGGCAACGGCGATCGCCCCCCCCGGCTCCGCTATCACACGGAGGTCGGTGTGAATCGACCCCACCGCATTGAGCACTTGGTCATCAGTCAAAAGCAACACATCTTCCACGTGCTCTTTGATCAGCGGAAACACCAATTCGCCCGGGATTGGCGTCAACAGGGCGTCGCAGATGCTTTTCTCTTCGGCGTGCACCCCGGTGAGTACCCCGCTTTTCAATGAGAGGTGGGTATCATTGTGCAGCTGGGGCTCGGCACCGTAGATTTTGCACGTCGGCCAAGCATGGTGAATGGCCACCGCGACCCCCGCCAACAACCCGCCGCCGCCAACTGGCACAACAACCGCATCGGGAACAAAGCCCTGTGCCTTGCAGTCGGCGACAATCTCAAGCCCACATGTTCCTTGTCCGGCGATGATGTCGGGGTGGTTGTAGGGGGGGACATTGTAGCTCTCTGTTGGCATGTTTTCTTTCGCGACTTCCTCGCGGTTCTCGGTATACCGATCGTACAAGACCACATTCGCCCCTAAGAATGCCGTGTTGTAGCGTTTCACCTCTGGGGCATCTTTCGGCATAATGATCGAAGCGGGAATGCCGAATGTCCGAGCGACATAGGCCACCGCTTGGGCATGATTGCCCGAAGACCAGGCTGTCACGTGCTCGGGGAAGTGGCCATGCTTCTTTTTGTATGTCAGAATGGCGTTTGCCGCCCCACGCATCTTGAACGCCCCGGTTCTTTGGAGCGATTCCATCTTGCAGTACATGTCGACGCCCGTTTCCTGGTCGCCGCGCAACGACCGCATCAACGGCGTATGGAGCACTAACCCCGGAATTTGCCGATGATTCTCGGCGGCGAGCAAAACGTCTTCATAGGAGATTGTCATGGGTGCGGGCTTTCATGGTTCTGGGGCAATGAGGGTACTCCTCGAAATTTGCCGGGAATTTCATCACATTCGACCCAAGTCGACAGCACCTTGCTAGGTCAAACTACGGCCGTGGGCCTGCCTACCATGCGTCACCCCTCGCGCGTCGCTTTGCCTATTGGCGTCTTTTTCAAGTGGTTTCGCGACAACATTGCCTGCAACTCGCCGGGAGACAACACAGCCTTGCCGAGCACCCCAGCAAGATAGGCTTCGTCCTCCGCCTTATCGCCTATCACGAAATAGTCTGCCGCAAGCTCATCATTCCGCACGGAAAACCCCTGATCGAAGGCGGCTTTCTTCAGTTCGAGCAAGGCATTTCGCTTTAGCTTCGGCTTCGGCTTCGGCTCTGTGTCGGCATTGCCCGTTTCTCCCTCATCCTCCTGCTTCTCGTGCTCCGCCAGAAGGGACGCCCCCACAACACCAAAGAAACTCACCGAGGTGCCCAGAAACGGCAACAAGGGCTTTTCCGAGGGTGGCACAACACTGTCCGCCTTGTCGTTCGGGAATTGCGCTGCCAGTCGCTGGAGCTGCCCTAGCCAATCCTCATCCTGCGCCGCTTTTTGCAGGGCAAGAAGACTGCTTTCTCCAAATCCATCGAGGCACATCAGCGTTTGGATTGTTGTGTCGTGATTCTGCCCAAGGCGCACAAGCATCTGCATCAGATCGGTCCAACGCGGGTAGGCCTGCGCCAAAGTGCGGGCGTGCTTTTTGGAGTACCCCACCGCCAACAAGGTGCGCAAGACATCTGCCTCAGGAATGGAGGGCTCTGCGTGTGCGGAGGCTGGCACAGGATCAGGCGAGGCAACGCCTCGATCGTCATGCAACAAAGACGGCGACATCACAGTGCCCGTATCACCATGTTGCGGCACCACGCCTTCCCCACTCCCTGCGCTGTCACTTGCAAACCCTGACCTATCACCCGCAAACAATCCGCCGGGGGCGGGCGTCTTGTCTTCCGCCACCGCGGCTGCCGACTGCCGACTGCCAGCCTGTGCGAGCAAGCCCGCAAATTCTTCCTCAGTCATGAGGGGAACCCCCAATTTCTTGGCCTTTTCCGCCTTGCTCCCGGGGTTCGCGCCGACAATCAGATAGTCGGTTTTGCTCGAGAGACTCCCCACGACCGCCATGCCAAGGTCGACTGCCCGCTCTTTCGCAAGGGTACGGCTCATTGTCTCTAGCGTTCCGGTAAAGACCACGCGTTTCCCGTGAAACGCCCCGTCGGCTTCGGTACGCACCGTCGCCTGCGGCGACAACCTTGCGGCAAGGGCATCGACCGCTTCCAGCCTGCGATCGCTCGACGCAAAGAAGCGATGGAGATTTGCCACCATCGACCGATCAACCCCATCGAGCTGAGACAACTCCTTGAATGCCTCGATGTCTGCCGCCAAGAGCCGCGTCAAGAACAATCGCAACGCCTGCCAATTCTCAAAATGCTTTGCCAGCAATGAGGCCGCATTCTCCCCCACCCCCAAAATGCCAAGGGCAAGAACAAATCGAGCGAGCGGAATGCCCTCATCGGCTTTGTCCCGCAATGCCGTCAACAGGGCATCAACCGATTTTTCCTGGAAGCCCTCCTTTTCAATCCACTCGTCGCGATATTGGTCAAGCGCGAACAGGTCGGCGGGCGCGGCAACCCATCCCCAATCCAAAAGCTGGGAGATCATTTTCTCACCGGCGCCATCAATGTCGAGCACCCCACGCCCAACAATGTAGATCAGCCACTGCGCAAATTGGTCAGGGCAGTCCATGCCCTTGCCACACACAATCCCGACTTGGTGTTCAGCACGCCTCTGCACCGGGCCGCCACACGAGGGACAATGCGATGGCATCATGAAAGGCAAGGCATCCTTTGGTCGGTGTGCCCTATCGACCCCCACGATTTGGGGGATCACACCCCCTGCCCGCTGCACCCACACCGTGTCTCCGATGCGAATGTCCTTTTTCGCGGTAATCTCATCGGCGTTGTGCAAACTTGCCCGGCTGACCGTCACCCCTGCGACTTCCACCGGGTCGAGCACCGCAACGGGAGTCAACACGCCGGTTCTGCCGACCTGAATCAGGATGTCACGCAAAACGGTTTGTTTTTGCACCTCGACGAATTTCTGGGCTATTGCCCAACGCGGGCGATTGTTCACCGTACCGACCATTGTTTGCGTTGCAAGGTCGTCGACTTTGTACACGGCCCCATCAATATCAAAATCAAGGTTGGGGCGTTCTCCGGTGAGCCAGCGAAACCATTCTGCCCCCTCGGCAAGGGTGGTGATACGACGTGCCTTCGGCGGAACCACAAAACCCCATTGCGTAAGCATGGCGTGAATGCCCTCTTGCGTTGTTGGCAAGGCAAAGCCACCGGCACAGTGCCCTATATCAAAGGCAAAGAATCGAAGGTTGCGCGAGGCGGTCACCGTCGGGTCTTTTTGACGCAACCCGCCTGCCGCGGCATTGCGCACATTGGCATACGGAGGTTTGCCACTCTCTTCCTGCCTTGTGTTCAAGGAGGCAAGGGCGGACACAGGCATATAGACCTCCCCGCGAATCTCAATCTCGATGGGCGGGGTTGGCAAGCCGAGAGGGGGCTCTCCTTCCTCGTCGCCACCAAGCATCGATGGAATCCCTGCAATCATTCGAACGTTGTCGGTTACGACTTCGCCCATCGCGCCATCACCACGAGTCAATCCTTGCACCAACTCACCAGCCCGATAGGTCAGGGAAATCGATAAGCCGTCGATCTTCGGCTCGACCCAGTAGGCAGGCGGGTCGTTGAGGTTGGCCGCACGACAAAGCCGCTCTTGAAAGGCGCGCACGTCTTCATCCGAGAACGCATTTGCCAACGAGATCATTGGTTTGCGATGGCGGCGACGATCGCCGAATGTCCCGGCTGGTTCGGCTGAACCGGATGAACCGGCTGCATCGGATGACTCGGATGAACCGGCCACCACAAGCTCGCCTGCATAAGGCCTACCCGACCCAATCTTGCCACGAAACACTTCACCTCGATCCAAATCAGGATACTGATCAATCAGGGCAAGCACATCAAGTCGCAATTGGTCATATTCCAGATCAGTGAGCAACGATGCAGGGTGGTCATCATCGATCCCAGCATAGTAGACATCGTCTGCTTGCCGCAGCTCCTGAACAAGCGCGTCAAAACGGTCAGACACCTCGGTGGGAATAAGACTGCCCTCCGTCGTGGCGTTGACCGCAGGTGCGTCGGACGCAGAATCAGCACGCCGCATCGGCAGAGAGTCCTGTTCCATGGTGCCTCCTACGCCATCAACAGGCGTTCGGCCGCGGCCTCCGCCTCGGCGGTAACCTCGTCCCCTGACAGCATGCGCGCAACCTCATGCACGCGATCGGTCGAAGCGGAAAGCGGAAGCAGTGCCGTTTGGTTGCGCTCTTCGATCATGCGCTTCAGCACCTTCACGTGGTGATGTCCGCAAGCCGCTACCTGGGGCGAGTGCGTCACAACAATCACCTGACGCCCGGCAGCAAGGTCGCGTAACCGCTTGCCAATAGCGTGCGCGGTGGCACCCCCAACGCCGCTATCGATCTCGTCAAAAATCAAGGTGGGTGTCGTAACTACCTTGCCGAGGGCAAGGTTGAGTGCCAGCAAGAAGCGCGATAACTCCCCGCCTGAAGCAACCTTATCAATCGGGCTAAACGCAGCGCCGGGGTTTGTCCTTGCGACAAAGCGCATGGTCTCGAGTCCGTTGGCCTGTGGTTTCTCATTCTTGGTTGATTCCACGTGAAACGCTGCCTGTGCCATCTTCAACACGGGCAACTCGGTGGCGATGCGTGCTTCGAGCGATTCGATCGCCTGCGCCCGCTTGGCACTAAGCTCCTTTGCCAAAGCACTGTACTGTTTTTGCGCCACCTCGAGGGTCGCCTTTAGCTTCGCCCGCGTCTCGGTGATTTTCGTCAATCCCTCCAGCATCAGCTGCATGCGTTCGCGCTCGGAGGGTAATTCGGACACGGTGCACTTGTGTCTCCGCGCAGCCGCCCGCAACGCATGGTAGCGATCGTCCAATTCGGTATGCAGCCGGGCATCGTACTCAAGCTGGATGCCATGAAGAGCCAGACTCGCCTCATCGATCTCTATCATGGCGCGTTCGGCGGCGGCAGCCACTGTCTGAACGTTCTGTGCCGCAACGAAAAACCCCTCATCGCCCTCGTGATCTGCGGGCCCTGTTTCGTCTGTGGGGTTGGGAGGCGTTTCTCCAACGGCCTCTTGGATAAGCGTGGTGATTCGACCCGTCGTCTGGACAAGACTGCCGAATTGGGTTCTCACCCCATCCCCCCCATCAATGATCGTGTGCAAGAGCTGCAGGCAATGTGCCAGCTCTTGGGTTTGTTTCAATCGGGCGATTTGCCTTTGCAACTGGTTATCTTCATCCGGTTGCGGGTCGAGATTTGCTAGTTCGGCAATGTCGAATCGAAGTTTTTCGGGATCACCCGTCTCCACCTGATGCTCAAAGGTCTTCAACGTGCGCGCCGCTTTGACCCACGTGCCAAAGCAGAGGGCGACCCGATCCGCCAATTCGACGGATTCGGCGTAGCGATCAAGCCAGCGCCCGTGCTCGTCGGGGTCGAGTAAGCCAAGCTGCCGAAATTGCCCCTCGACCGAGACCAGCAAACGCCCAAGTCCACGCAATACCTGCACGGATGCGAGCCGCTCGTTGATGAGGACCTTGTTCCGCCCATCTTTGCCGAGCAGCCGCCGCAACACAAGCTTCTCCGGGGCAGAGGCCGGGCGGGCGGGCGAATGGGCAGGAGGGTGCGTCCGTCCCGCGGTTGTTGCGGCCCCATTGGAGTGGGTGTCTGGAGGTGCAGCGTTTTGGGGTAGGTTGTTGCTCTCTAGGAAGCGGATCACCTCTGGGGTTCGCGGGTGATCGAAAACCGCGACAATCAATGCTGCCGATGAGGATGAATCGATTAATCCTGTGTCGCCTCTTCCTCCCAGCACAAGCCCCAACGCATCGAGAACAATCGATTTCCCGGCTCCCGTCTCTCCGGTGAGCACGGTTAATCCCCTTGAAAACGTCGTCGCAAGTGCGGGCATCAACACTATCCCATTGATGCGAAGCTCCCTTAACATGCCGATAAAATACGCTTCTGCCATAGCAATAGCAACCTAAGGCATGAAGCAGCACGAAGGGGCAGCTGTGACCGTCGATGTCGCTTGCCAACAACGTCCTATGGCAGATTGCTGGAGTAAGGCTTTCGTCGATGCTTCTCTTTGGTGGGCTGTCCTGCTTGCTCTGTCCGTTGCGCCTGATGACACCCGTCGCTGCTTCCCCCTGATGCGCGCAAGATAAAGACACGCACAAAAAAAACGATTTGCTCGAACGCCGTATATTTGGCACAATTCACAAATGCACTGTATGCTAGAAACTGTATGCTAAGAGATGAGCCTGCACTCAGCCTTCGTTGCCGTCCACTCCCTGCTGGTTTCCTCCAGATGATGTCCTTAAGAATCAAGGGCAGCATCACTCTCGCACCGTAGCCCTAAACAATGACCTCCGAGAAAAAACCGCCGACCCCGCCGTCGCACCAGAACAATGACCTGCTTGGCGGCCAGTCGTTGCGGGCACGCAATCAACCCGACGATGTAACGCCCAACATCAAGCGGATTATCTTCGTGTTGCGGGTTGTGATGATCATTCTGGTTTTGGCCACGCTTGTAGCCACGGTAAGTTAAAAGCACCCCGGTCGTTTCATATCCTGATTATCCTGCATAACCTAAGAGGAAGCACCTCGCAGCCACACGTGGCACTTGGCCCTCTTCTCCTCCTTCGACAATCCTCCTAAAGCCTTCTTGATGCTTGGTCTCCTTACCCATAAATTTCGGCAACTGACACACAATTCTGCTGTCCTGCCGGAGACACCGGAAAAAATCAACGCTGAGTACGATATTGTCATCATTGGTGGCGGTGGACATGGATTAGCGTGCGCCCATTATCTCGCCAAAGACTTCTTTGCCGAAAATATCGCTGTTTTCGAAAAGGGTTACCTTGGCGGCGGTAATACTGCCCGCAACACCGCAATCATTCGCGCCAATTACATCACCCCCGAAGGCGTGGCGTTCTATCGCGAATCGATGAAGCTCTGGCGATCACTTGCCTCCGAGCTTGGCATCAATCTCATGTACTCTGTTCGTGGGCACCTCACCCTCGCCCATAGTGACGGAGCCCTGCGCACCATGCGATGGCGCGCGGAGGTCAACAAACAGTGTGGTGTCGATTCGGAGGTTATTGATCGCGAGACCCTTGCTGATATTTGTCCCGAATTGTCTCTTTCCTCGCACACGCGTCACCCAATTCATGGAGCCCTGTGGCATCCCGATGGGGCAACGGCCCGCCATGACTCGGTCGCATGGGGGTACGCCCGCGCAGCAGCAAAACGCGGCGTCGAGATCCATCAACAAACCGAGGTCACTTCCATCACGCCGCTCGACGATGGCCGCTTTCAGATCACCACCCCTCGGGGCACCTGCATCGCAAAGAAGGTCGTGCAAGCAGTTGCAGGCTACTCCTGTCGCGTCGCCGAAATGGTCGGGCTGTGGCTTCCCCTCCGCATTGTGCCGCTTCAAGCCCTCGTCTCCGTGCCCGTAAAGCCCTATCTCGACCCGATCATCGTGTCAGGAAGCCTGCACCTTTATATTTGGCAAACCCAAAGAGGCGAATTCGTCATCGGGGGCGCGACCGACCCCTACCCCATCGCTTCGACGCGCAGTACCCACGAATTCAAAACCCACGTCATCGACAATATTCTTGAGCTCTTCCCCCAATTGCACACCCTCAAAGCCATGCGCCAATGGGCGGGAATCACCGATGTCACCCCCGACTTCGCCCCCCTCATGGGCAAAACCTCACTGCCCAATTATTACATCGATTCAGGATGGGGAACGTGGGGATTCAAAGCCACGCCAATCAGTGGAAAGACAATGGCCGAGACCGTTGCCACGGATAAAACCCACCCCCTCATTTCCTCCTTCGGCCTGGACCGCTTCACCGATTTCGCCCTGCTGGGGGAACGCGGTGCCGCCGCAGTCGGTCAGTAACCGTTCGTCTGAGGCTGCCCCCGCGTCTGCGCGCTGAGAATGCTGTCTCTTGTGTCCCACCCTGCCCTCGTTTTTGGATCTCCCTATGCGACACGTTAATTGCGAGCTGAACGGTTTGCGCGATGCCGGCGAATTTGCCTATCGCGGCATCACGACCGACGCCGACCCTACCGATTCACTTGAGAGCTTATCGCCCGCCGAGCAAGCCAAGAACATTTGGACATGGAGCGGATATGATGGCATTCACGATGATTCCTGTGAAGAATGGTGGTTTCATAACCCATCGGGAAAGTGGAGCAAGAACGAGCGGGCGCGGGAAACTGAATAAACCCCTCGGCACGATCCGCTGATTATCAATCGCAACCAGACGGAGCCTGTTCGTGCCGGTTGGCACCAAACACCCCTCCTTCCCTTCCCACCCTTCCCTTCCCTTCCCTTCGCCCCCTTCTTCCTCACTAGTCGTTGCCTTACGTCGCCCTCTCATGACTTCATCACGACACAATCGTGCCCGCGAGCACTCGCTCCCGTCCATTTATGGCAATCCCCTTGTCGTCGATCAGAACAAATCGATTGCGTTCATGTGGGAAGGGCGTCGCGTGCCAGCCTACGAAGGAGATACGATCACGTCTGCTTTGTGGCGTGTCGGGGAACGTGTTCTTGCTCGGTCGTTCAAATACCACCGTCCGCGCGGCTTTTTCAATCTCAATGCCGATGACGCAACGCCGCTCGTCCAAACCACCAAGATACCAAACATTAACGCCAGCATTACCGCGGCCCACGATGGCGCAGTCTACACCGGACAGCACGCCCAACCGAATCTAAAATCGGACAAAGGACAGCGGATGCAAGCCCTGCATCATCTTCTGCCCGCGGGGTTTTACTACCATGCCTTTTTCCGGCCTGCGGCACTCTGGCCCTTCTGGGAAAAGCAGATTCGCAAAAGGGCAGGGTTGGGGGATATGAATATCCCCCGCGAGACCATCGAGTCAGCCCATCGGCAGATCGGCAATGCCCCCCACC
>JAHZLG010000255.1 GCA_022599995.1 Alphaproteobacteria bacterium
AACAGTGCACGACCCGCTGCCCATCAATGACACACCCGAACAGTGCACGACCCGCTGCCCACCAATGACGCACCCGAGCAGTGCACGACCCGCTGCCCACCAATGACGCACCCGAGCAGTGCACGACCCGCTGCCCATCAATGACACACCCGAACAGTGTGCGACCCGCTGCCAACCAATGACGCACCCGAACAGTGCACGACCCGTTGCCAACCAATGACACACCCGAACAGCACTTTGCTTTGTCCTGTGCCAACCAATACCGCCACCACAACCCGAACAATGACTAACAATGACTGACAGCGTGATCTCCGTCGTTCAAGGCGTGCTGGAAGGCACCACAACCGCACAACAACGCGTCGACCAATGTGCCACCATCATCGGTGACGATTCGCTGAATGCCTTCGTTACCCGTACCATCCAGCGCAACCACGCCGAGCACGCAACCAACCCAGCAGCATCCAGCAACGACGGCCCGAGCAACGCAAGCAACGCTGAGGAAGTGCACCTCGGCGACGGTGCCCTGCTTGCCGTCGAGCACGCCCAAATCATCGACGACCAAGTCGCACGCGGGGTGATCACCCGTGAAAACAGCCCGCTCGCCGGACTACCCATCGCCCACAAAGACCTGTTCTGCACCCCCGGTGTCCGCACCACTGCGGGCAGTAAGATGCTCGGCAATTTCATCCCACCCTATGAATCAACCGTGGGGAAAAGGTTGCGCGAAGCCGGAGCAGTGTCGCTCGGTAAGCTGAACCAAGACGAATTCGCGATGGGGTCGAGCACCGCCACCAGCTATTTCGGCAATACCTACAATCCATGGCGCACACGCGACGCGGTCGCCGCCAACCAAAAACCGAACCTCTCCCCCGGTGGCTCGTCCGGAGGGTCCGCCGCCGCCGTCGCCGCCGGCTACGCCTTCGCCGCGACCGGCACCGACACCGGAGGCTCAATCCGCCAACCCGCTGCCTTCTGCGGTATCACCGGCGTGAAACCTACCTATGGACGGTGCTCGCGCTGGGGGGTGATTGCCTTTGCCTCGTCGCTCGACCAACCCGGGATTCTGGCCCGCACCGTGGGAGACTCGGCGGCAGTGCTCCAGACCATGGTGGGGCACGACCCGCAAGACGCAACAAGTGCCAAGCACCCCGTGCCTGATTTCAGTCAAAAACTCACCCACGGGGCAAAGGGATTACGGATCGGCATCCCCCGTGAATACGTCGTTGATGGCATGGCCCCGCGTATCTCTGCCCTTTGGGAACAGGGGATCGACTGGCTGCGCGACCAAGGGGCGACCATCGTGAATGTCTCTTTGCCCTACACCGCCCTTGCCTTGCCCTGCTACTACATCATCGCCCCCGCCGAGGCATCCAGCAACCTCGCCCGCTACGATGGTGTCCGGTTCGGCTACCGATGCCACGACCCCATCGATCTCAACGACATGTACACGCGATCGCGCTCCGAAGGATTTGGCGAGGAGGTGCAACGCCGCCTGATGATCGGCACCTATGTGCTCTCGGCGGGGTATTATGATGCCTACTACCGCAAGGCGCAGCGCATTCGCCAGTGCATCTTGAATGACTTCACCGCCGCCTTCGATACATGCGATGTCCTGCTGACCCCGACAACGCCCTCATCGGCATTTCCCCTTGATGACGCCCCGACCGATCCCGTCGTGATGTACCTCAACGATGTGTTCACCGTGCCCAGCTCGCTCGCAGGATTGCCCGCTATCTCCGTCCCCGCGGGGCTGGACGAGAGCGGACTGCCGCTCGGCCTCCAGCTGATCGCCCCCGCCTTCGCCGAGACCCTCATGTTCCAAGCGGCCGCGGCCATCGAACAACCCGCGCAATTCCCCTTCCTCCCCGCCGTCGCCTGATCGCATCGCCATGACAATGCCACATAGCCATAACCCCCTGCCTGTCTATGAGCACCTGCTGGTACGCGGCTATGAAGTCGTGATCGGCCTCGAGGTGCACGCCCAAATTGCTTGTGCGACCAAGCTGTTCTCGGGCAGTGCCACCGCTTTCGGCGCCGACCCCAACACCCACGTGTCGTATATCGATGGCGGGTTTCCGGGGATGTTGCCCGTCCCCAATCAGGCGTGCATCGATGCCGCGATCCGAACGGGACACGCCATCAACGCCACGATCAACCCCCGATCGGTCTTCGCCCGCAAAAACTACTTCTACCCCGACCTGCCCCAAGGCTATCAAATATCGCAATTCGACCAACCGATCGTGTCGGCTGGCAGTCTTGATATTGACGTGTCCCCCAACCCCACAAAGGACGAGGGAAAGGATGAGGGAAAAGCACCGACAACCCACACCAAGACCATTCGAATCGAACGCGTCCATATTGAACAGGATGCCGGCAAATCAATCCACGACCACTTCCCTAACCGCTCGCTGATCGATCTGAACCGAAGCGGTTGCGGGCTCATGGAGATCGTGACCTACCCCGACGGGCGCAGTGCCGAAGAAGCCTGCGCCTTCGTCGCCGAAATCCGTGCCCTGCTTCGAGCCATCGGCACCTGCGACGGCAATATGCAAGAAGGACACCTGCGCGCCGATGCCAATGTCTCGGTGCACAAGCCCAACACCCCCTTTGGCACGCGGGCCGAGATCAAGAACCTGAATTCGATCAAATTCCTCGGCATGGCGGTCGCCCACGAGGTGAATCGCCAAATCGATCTGCTGGAAAAAGGACAAAAAGTCGTGCAAGAAACACGGCTCTTCGATACTGCCAGCGGCACAACCCGCAGCATGCGGAGCAAGGAAGACGCCCACGACTACCGTTACTTCCCCGACCCCGACCTGCTGCCGATCGATCTTGACCCAAAGCACATTGCCGCGTTGCGCGATCTCCCCGAATTGCCCCGTGCCCAGCGCGCCCGCCTGCAAGATGAGATGGGGCTGTCAGCAGACGATGCCGCAACCTTGGTCGCCGAGCCCGCTCGAGTTGTCTTCTTCGAGCAAGTGCTCCACGCCGGCACTAGCGCCGGTACGAGTGCCGACGACACTAGTGCCGACGACACGAGTGCCGAGAACAAAGCCAACGCGAAAGCCAAAGCCAACGCCAATGGGAAAACCAATGCGAAAGCATGGAAACGCGACCCGCATACGGTGGCGAACTGGTTGATCTCCGAATTGCTGGGGGTGTTGCACAAACGCGGCGAAGACGTGGTCGACTCCGCGGTGACGCCGGCTCAATTGGCGGGGTTGATCGACCTGTTGCGCGACGATGTTATCTCGGGGCGGATCGCCAAAGACCTGCTGGCAGAAATGGCCAGCGGAGCTATCACCCAGCCGCTGGACACCGTTATTGAACAACGCGGACTGCGGCAGGTCTCCGACGACAAGGCACTCGAGGATGCCCTCAGTGCGGTTGTCGTTGCCAATCCGACCCAAGTCGAGCGGTACAAGGCCGGAGAAGTGCGTTTGCGCGGCTTCTTTGTCGGACAAGTCATGAAGGCCACCGACGGCAAGGCCAACCCGAAGCGGGTGAATGCCTTGATCGACAAAATGCTTGGATGACCATCGCCTGCGGTTTGGTATTGAGGATTGCCAGCACCCTGATTGTGGGGGGAGGTAACACGTCAGTGCCACGATGGTGGGGGCAAGCAACACGCCAATGCCACGATGGTGGGGGCAAGCAACACGCCAATGCCACGATGGTGGGGGCAGGCAACACGCCAGTGCCACGATGGGGAGGGCAGGCAACACGCCTGTGCCACGATGGGGAGGCAGGCACGTTGATACTGAAGGTTGCCAAAGGGCGAAAAGCATTCTGGAAGGGGCAGGATGCGTGCGCTCGGAACCGAATGGCGCGCCGTTGCGATCGCAGCACCTCCGTGCTGCAAGGCCATTCGACACGACTATCACCACAACAACAGCTATGACTAAGGATAGATCATGACAACGCATCGTATCGCCTTCTTCGGACTAGGCAATATGGGACAGCGCATGTGCGCGAATCTGCTCCGCGCCGGGCACATCGTCGACGCCTTCGATCCCATGCCCGACGCCAAAACTAACTTGCTCGCCCTGATCGAGAAGGGAGACGATTCCGCCGCCGAGCAACACCAAACCGTGCAACGCTTGACCGTGCACGCCACCGCCGACACGGTCATATCTCCCGATTCCGACACGGTGATCTCGGTGCTGCCCGCCGGCCCCCAGGTCAAAGAGCTTTGCGAATCCGTGATATTCCCCGCGGTTGCGCCCAGTACCATGTATATCGACTGCTCGACGATTGACGTTGCCACCACCCGCACCCTCGCGGCCAAAGCCGAAGCGCATCGCATCACCATGCTCGATGCCCCCATGTCGGGGGGGATTGGCGGGGCTGAAGCCGCCACGTTGACATTCATGGTTGGTGGCTCGAATGAGGGGTTTGGCCGTGCCCTGCCGCTATTGCAGACCATGGGCAAAACAATAGTCCATTGTGGCAATGCCGGTGCAGGGCAAGGGGTGAAGATATGCAACAACATGATCCTCGGTGCCTCCATGGCAGTGGTGAGTGAGGCATTTGCCCTCAGTGAGAAATTGGGGATCGACCCGCAACGCCTCTATGACGTGTCCTCGACCAGCTCAGGGCAGTGCTGGGCACTTACCACTTACTGCCCCGAACCCGGAATGGGGCCACCATCTCCCGCCAACAACGATTGGACAGCAGGATTCTCCGCGGCAATGATGATGAAAGACCTGCGGCTAGCCATCAGTGCCGCCAGCGACGTCGGGGCGCAAACTGCGGTCGGACATCGTGCGCTCGAATTGTACGAAACCTATGTCGAAGGCGAAGGAATGGGACACAAAGACTTCTCAGGCATTATCA
>JAHZLG010000256.1 GCA_022599995.1 Alphaproteobacteria bacterium
CCGATCTTTTCAATTTATCGGTACTGGGAAATATATACACCCGCATCATGAACCCCACCCAGGATGTACTGGAACAACGCGTTGCGGATATGGAAGGTGGTGCAGCTGGGCTGGCAGTAAGTTCGGGGCAGGCCGCCACGACCTATGCCATCATGACGATTGCCGAAGCCGACTTTTCATAGAAAACCTTCGACTGCCAGAGGGCGGCAACCGCCGATGCCAGGCTCAGCACCGTGATATATCCATCTCCCCCGTGCTCTCCGTGTTGCCAGCACATCGCTTGCCCGAGGTGTTGCAGCCGTTCCGAAGCCGGGGCGGATTGATCGTGCATCGAATCATCGAAGACCACATGCCCCTCAGGCGTAGCCCAGACACGCCACGTTTTCGGTGGCGGTGTGCGTTGCTTCGCGCTCGACGTCGAGGGGGGCGACTCGTTCGAAGAAGAAGGCAGGTTGCTGACGTGCCCCCCATCGCTGCCTTGCCCGTCCGGCTCGGCCAGCATGACGTTGCCATCAGGAAAGTGGGTGAATACAAGGTCATTTGCCAACGCCAATTGCTCGAGCGCATGCACCAGCTCCTGGCTTCGTTGCGCTGTCCCCTGACCCGGCAATCGGCCTGTATTCTCTGCTTCCCCATCCTGGGTCACTGGGTGATGCTGCTCGGCTGTTTGCTCGTCGACAGGTTGCGGCGCGAAAGAAGGTGGCACGCGCACCGCACGCCGCCACGCGAGCTGCCTGCCTGCCCAAAGCAAGACCAGAATCTGCAATGGGGCAAGCTCCACCCCGGCGCTATCGCAAATGGTTGCCTTGCATCCCAATTTGTCCATCGAAGCGAAGAGAAAAGGACGCGGCATCACCTCCTTTGCCAAACCTTTGTCACCCTGTGCGTCGCTTCGGCACATTTGCCCGGGGGCAGAGGACACAAACACAGGCGGTGGCAAATCCAGCTGGTGATAAATTTCTTGAACCACGGCTTGCGCCCCCGGCGCGGGCAGCACCCAATGGACTCCACCATCTTGCTTGCCGCGCACGACCAGGCCTTGGCGGTTTTGCACCGCGTGAATCAGCTTGCCAACATAGGCTGGAATGCCATTGCCCGCCATGAAGAATCCCGCTAGCCCTGTCGATTCCCGTGTTTTCGCGGGGTGGCGGGGCATGCTCATTGCCATCTTCTCCCACGTGTTGATCACCTGCTGGGGAAGCTTGCCCTGATGATTGAGAACGATCATGCCTGAAACCGGTGCCGCTGGCGTCGGGGAGGGGGGCGCCTCATCGCTCGTCGTTGTGAGCATAATCGCCACCGCTACCCCAATCTTCTTCGAAAAGAAATGCAACATGGGCAGGGGACACGCCCCGAGCACTAACATCTTCATCCCGGTCTCGGTCATCCCACGCACAAGTTCTTCGGGGACGTACTCGAGCCCTTCTTCTTCGACCGCCACGATGGATTCGCTCCCGATGCGGTACTGCGTCCATGCGCCGATCGCCTTGCCGAGGGCATAGGCATCGCTCGGATTCAACCCCGATGCAAAGCCTCGTCTTTGCATATGCTTGTCAGTGGTGGCCCCTTGTGGACTCTGTTGCATGGTTTTTGCGTCCTATGGCGTCCTATTGTGTCCTATGTTGCATGGCGATTGCGCCAAAATAAAGTGGACAAGAGAAATGCCGACCGTGTGAGGCGGGATGCACGCCACTGCCTGAGCTGCTGCCTCCTTTCCCGCCAAGCAACATCAGAGCAAGGAAGCAAAGTCGCGCATTCTCCGGCTGATCTCCCCTTGATCCAAGCGGGCAAGGTGGGCGAGCAATACCGCAAGCGAAGGGCCATCCGCCCGCCCGGTCAAGGCCGCACGCAAGACACCGAAGGCGGTCTTGCCCCGGCTGGGTTTCGGCAACAGCGACATGGTTGCTTTTAGCCACTGTGCACACCCCTCATCGGTAGGAGGCGCGGGCAGGTTCGGCAGGGCGTCTTGAAACGTTTCCAGCACAAGCCGCATGTCGGCAAGACGCTCACTTGTTGGTGCTTGGTCAGTTGTTGGTGCGGAAGCTTGCCCCCATCCTTTTTGTAAGATGGGGTGCCACAATGCCAGATCGTGCACCCCCACCACATTGGTACGCAGCACCGCCCATTCTTGCTCGGTCATGGCGTCACTGGCAGCAACGGAGTCATTGGTAACAACGGAGCCATTGGTAACAACGGGGTCACTGGCAGCAACGGAGTCATTGGCATCAACGGCGTCACTGGCATCAGTAACGACCAATGTCTCGGCACAGTCGCGTACCGCTGCCTTGACCTCCTCGAGTGACAGTTGTCGAAAATAAAGCGGATTGACCTCTTCGAATGCCTCGATGCCGAAGCGGGGGCGCGCCTTGCCATAGCCTGAGATGACAAATCTCTCCACCAGTTTCGCCATCGTCTCGTCGCCAGACACGGATTGTGCTGTCCCCAATGCCACCAGCACCGAGGCAATCGTCATCGGCATAATCCCCTGCCGACGCAGATCATCAAGTGCCAAACTCCCAACCCGCTTCGACAGATTCTTCCCCTCTGCATCGGCCAAGAGGGGGTAGTGGGCAAAGCGGGGGACTGCGTATCCCAGAGCATGAAACAGTTGGACTTGCACCGCCGTGTTGGCAATATGGTCGGCGCCGCGGACAATATGACTGATCGCCACGCGCCCATCATCGGCCACCGAGGTCAGGGTGTAAAGCGGACGTCCATCAGCACGGATCAAGACTGGGTCTGACACGTGCCCCGCCTCGAAGGCAACCGGGCCTGCCGCAAAGTCATCCCAGGCAATAGGCGTCTCTTCGAGTCGAAACCGCCAATGAGGGCGCACCCCGGCAGCTTCATAGGCGGCAATTTCTTGCTGGGTGAGCCGCAGGGCTGCCCGGTCGTAGACGGGAGGCTTGCCTTGCGCGAGCTGGGTTTTCCGTTTGAGTGCCAGTACCTCCGAGGTCTCATAGCACGGGTAGAGTCGCTGTTGCAGCTTGAGCGATGCCACCGCCGCATCGTAGTGCGCCATACAATCGGATTGCTTGAATGTCGTGTCGTAGTCGATGCCAAGCCACCCAACATCGCGGTAGATGGCATCGATATAGGTCTGGGTTGCGCGGTCGGTATCGTCCAAACGCAACAGAAAAGTGCCGCCCTGCTGGCGAGCATAGAGCCAGTTCATCAGGGCAACGCGGACATTCCCAATATGCAGATACCCCGTGGGGCTTGGAGCAAATCGGGTTGCCACGCGAGGGGCAGCGGCAGGGAACGATTGGGACAATACCGTCTCCGGGGCGGGAAAGAGCGAGGGTTACACGGAATGGACAGGGAAAGACGAGACGACCGCACAAGCAATATCGTCCAGCACCGGCGGAATCTATCGCCCCAGTGGGCACCGACTCGGCACCAGACCTATCGCCACAACACTATCGGCTATTTGGGGCACGATGTGAAGAGAGACGCTGGGGCGTGGAGCGGCAGGGCGATGGCAGGAGGAAATATCACGTCTCACGAATGCCGCATCGCGGTGGCATGGGAAGGGGTGGGGTGGGAAGAGGTGGCGTGGGAAGAGGTGGCGTGGGAAGAGGTGGCGTGGGAAGAGGTGGCGTGGGAAAGGTGGGGAAGGGATGATGATTCGAGCAGTCAGGCAGCCCCTGAGGAAATCGCAAACTGGTTGATAAGGGGATAGCGGCGGTCGCGTCCGAAGGCACACCCGGTCACCTTTGGGCCCGGAGCTGCTTGCCTGCGTTTGTGCTCGGTGGTCATCAGGGTTCGCCAGATACGATCCAGCATCGCATGATCAATGCTCGGGGGCAGCATCGTCTTGAGCTGATCGAGAGGGGTTCTGCGTTCGATCAGGTGCTCCAGCACTGCATCAAGGGCAGGATAAGGGGGCAACGAATCGGTGTCCTGCTGATTGGGGCGCAACTCTGCGGAGGGCGGGCGCGTCAAGATGCGCGGCGGGATCGGGGCGATGGGTGCTAACCAACACCGTGCCGGATCATTGCGCCACGCACAGAGTGCCTGCACCTTCGTCTTGTACACATCCTTCAACGGAGAGTACCCGCCGCACATATCACCGTAGAGGGTAGCATAGCCCATGGCGGTCTCGGATTTGTTAGATGTCGCCAGCACCATGCCAGCCGAGGCATTTGCCATTGTCATCAGTATCGTGCCTCGAATCCGCGCTTGAAGATTCTCGTGCGGCACCGAAGAGGCGTGCGAAGGCCGGTTGCCCAATGCAGGGCGCAACCCTAATCCACTTTTATTCATGTCATCTTCCATCTGCTGCACCATCGCGGCTATGGGGATTTCACGATAGGGCACTGACAGGGCAGCAGCCAATGCGGCGGCATCTTCTCCACTGATGGCGGCACTGAATTCGCTAGGCATGTACACCGCTTGCACCGGTGGCGTCAGCGACGCCTCTAAAGGCGATACCTCTGAAGGCGACGCCTCTAAAGGTGCATCCTTCCCCGCATCCCTCCCTGCACCTCTTTCCCCGTCCCTATCCCCAGCTTCCCCAGCCTGCTTATGTTCCGCCCCCCCGCGCAGGGCATCGGCAGCCAGGCAGAGGACAAGGGCAGAATCGATCCCCCCTGACAACCCGACCAGTGTCTGCGTGATCCCTGATTTTCGGGTGTAGTCGCGAATCCCCAGCATGAGAATCCGATAGAGAAAATCGAGCCCATCATCTGAATCGGTTTCATCACCCACAAGTGATTTGGGGGCGACAGGTGACCCCGCCTGCAAAAGCGTTGGCTCGGTGCGCACCACAGGGGAAGGGGGCGCCTTGGGGCTATTGCGGGTGTTGGCCATACTGATGGCGCGCATGTCGGGGAAGTCGAAGCCGCATGCTTGCTCTTCGAAGGCGGGCATTGCCCATTGGACGACCCCCTCGGCATCGACCGCGAATGCCCCGCCATCGAACACCTCGTCGTCCATGCCACCGAGCAGGTTCACATACAGCAAGGGGACGCCGTGCCGACGGGCAAGCATGCTTGCATGTCCCCGGCGATTATCAGGTTGCCCCTCGAACCATGGCGAGGCGTTCAGACACACAAGACACTCGGCTCCGGACTCGACGAGCGTCTCACCGGGATCGCTGTGCCACATGTCTTCGCAGACGAGCAATCCGACTCGCGTGTCCTTCACGCGGATGGGGCCTTGGGGCATCCCCTTTGCGAAATTACGGATTTCATCGAACACCCCCGAGTTGGGACGTTTCTGCTTGCGAATAACCGCATGCACCTTGCCCCCTTGCAGGACATAGGCGGCATTATAGACCCGATCGAAGGGGATAGCGGCATGGGCAGGGGCATTGCCTCGGCGCGCGTCCTTGCCTGCCTCCGTGGTGGAGACAGACCGTTCCCACTCGGGGGCACCGACCACCACTGTGACCGAGCATCCCTCCGTTGCTGCTGCCAGCTGCGCAAGTGCGGCTTGGCACGTCTGGGCAAAGGCGGGATGTGCCACTAAGTCATTGATCATGTATCCGCACAGGCTCATCTCGGGAAACACCATCATGTCGACATGCGGGTGTTGCTCGATATAATGGGTTATCTTCTGGGCATTGTGTTGCACCGCCCCGGCAATGGGGTTCATTGTCACGACAACCACGTTCATTTTGTTCTTTCCCGCTAGGCAGGTCTTGCTGGAGGGGTGGAGGGGTGGAGGGGTGGAGGGGTGGAGGGGTGGAGGGGTGGAGGGGTGGGGGTGGTACTGCCTTCGATTGGGCAAGACGCGCTGTACAAGGTGCCTTATCGGGCGGGGTATCACGGACGTGCGAGGGCTGCGACGGAGGACGTGGGCGTGGGCATGGGCGTGGGCTACGATAGAGGGCGAGGGCGAGCCGTGTATCAGGCCTGCAATACAAGGAGCGCAAGCGCATGCCTGCCCGGTGCAGTGCGAGCCTCATCACAGGCATAGTGCCCTACTCGACGCCCTCTACGCCCTCGAAGCCCTCGACGCGGTGCGTTGCTGGCCTACGTGCTCTAGTGCCTTGTGCGGGGGTTGCTTCGTTGCCTTGTGCGGGGGTTGCTTCGTTGCAGTGTGGGGAGACACGCGCGACGAGATCGGCCACCTTCTTTCTTTTTGGCGTTCCCGAACGCAATCATTGCCATGTATACCATCATCTGCGGGGCTGGAGAAGTCGGACGCCCGATTCTGGAAGCCCTTCAAGCTGAAAACCACAACATTGCTGTCATTGATCATGACCCCGTCCTGATTGGGGAGATCAACACCCGTTACGATGTGCAGGCAATTCTTGGGAAGGCGTCATTTCCCGCGGTGCTCGAGCGGGCGGGGGCGAAAAATGCCGATGCTATCATTGTCGTGACCAATGACGAAGAGGTGAACATTCTTTGCGCCCAAATTGCCTACACTGATTTTCGTATCCCGGTCGTGATGTTGCGGCTGAGCTCGAGTCACCAACGCTCGCTGACCTCATATGAGGATTTCATCCGGCGATCGGTTCCA
>JAHZLG010000019.1 GCA_022599995.1 Alphaproteobacteria bacterium
AGATCGGCATATCCCATCACCAACGGTTCAACATTGCCCAGCAGGGCACCATCACCCAAAGCCAGAGCGTGCTCGACCTTGCCATCAACGGCGATGGATTCTTCTTGATCGAAGACAGCACGCGCGAGACCGAGTCGCTGGCCCTCACGCGATCAGGACAGTTCAAAACCACCGTCGTCACCGATGCCGATGGAAGCGAAGACCTGTTTATCACCGATCAACAGGGCAATCCGCTGCTTGGCTGGCAAGCCGACCAAAACGGCGCCATCACCCAAAGCGGCAACGTCCGCACCCTCGAGCCGTTGTCGGTGCACCCCGATCGGATTCGCCACCCTGCATCGCCAACGACGCTGATTGAACCGATTTCGCATCTCCCTTATCGGCGTGGCGATATTGGTGATGTGTACTCGGTAAGCCTGCCCTTGGTGGATGATCAAGGGCAAGAACGCGCCGTGCGGCTTGACTTCACGCAGACCGCTGACCCCGACCGATGGCAAGCCCAATTCACGCTTCCTAATGCCGACGTGAACGTCGAACCGTTCGAGGTCGCCTTCGACCCCGAGAACGGCCTGCAGTTGAACCCCGCCATCTTCGACCTCGAGGTCGCGTGGCGGCAGACCGAAGAACAAGACGCAGGAACGGCGAGTTTTCGTGTCGACCTGAGCAATGTAAAATCCACCGGCGAAGACTTCATCACCCTGGACGTCGCCCGTGATGGACACGTCGCTGGTTTTCTGCAGGATTACCGCATTGACAGCGAGGGGTTTGTGGTCGGTGAATTTTCCAATGGCCGTCAAGTCACGGTTGCCCAAATCCCCTTGGTCGACGTGGTCAACCGCGATGGGTTACAAGCGATTGATGCCACAAAGTGGGCCCTCACCGAGGAAACCGGTGATCTGGAGATTTATGCCCTAAACGATTCTGACCGGGCTTCGATTGTCGATTTCGGTTTGGAGGCGTCGACCGTAGACTTACAGACCAATTTCACTGACCTGATTACCACGCAGCATGCGTATTCGTCGCTGTCTTCCGTGTTGACGGCATACAATGAGATGTCGCAATTGGCGGTCAGCATGAAACGCTAACGGGGTTATTCCTCATCGATGACGGAGCAGCACATGTCCGAGCCCTCTTCTGATTCTCTCCCCGCTATGTGGGCGGCGGCGATTGCGCCGGTGCTCCCCGAGGGGGAGGCTTCTGCCACTGGCTCCGATGCCGACATCGCTGATGGTGCCGACACAGACGTTGATGCCGATAGAGCTGATGGTGCCGATAGAGCTGATGGTGCCGCGAGTCCCAGAAGAGGAACGAGTAGCCCGATTGCCCCCAGCGCGCGCTCTTCTTTTCAAGAGCAGTGGATTGCCTTCCTTGCCGAGGACACTTGTGCCCAGGACACTAGTGCCCATGACACCACCGGGGACACTAATGCCGGGGACACTAATGCCGGGGACGCTAGTGCCGGGGACACTAGTGTCCGCGATGCTCTTATCCCGGATCGAAGCACCGCGATCGTCGGTTTTGGCGGCAACACCCTCGATGAGTTTTTTGCGCCAGCACCGTTGTCCCTTGCCGAAAAGCATGATCTCCGAACCCTCATCGCGACCACGGCCCTAGGGGAAACCCTCGATCGAATTTGGCGAGGGTCGCCCTGGTTGAGTGCCATCATCGCCCGCAACCCTGCACTGGTCGCACGCATCATGTTGCAAGGGCCTGGGCAGGCGGCAGCCGAGCTGACAACGACCCTTCAGCAAGTCAAAGAGCGGCTCACCACAATGCCGCTGCCGACGAATAACGCGTTCAAATCAACCCTGCGCAAGGGGCGGATCAATGCGATCTTGCTGGTCGCCCTCGCCGACATCTCATCGACGTGGACATTCGAGCAGCTCATGGCAACCTGGTCGCGCACGGCAGCCGTGCTCACTGACCTTGCCCTGCACTATGCCTTTCTCGAATTGCAACGCGAGTCCATCCCGTACGAATCGGGAGGGATCGCCATGCTTGCCCTCGGCAAACTTGGGGCGGAAGAGCTGAACTATTCCAGCGACATTGACCTTATCGCCATTCACGACCCCAAGCGTCTGTTGCCAAATGCGCCAGATCGAGCCGGACAGCTTGCCGTTCGCATCACGCGGCGGATGATCGATCTGCTCGAGTCCAAAACTGCCGATGGGTATGTGTTTCGTGTCGATTTGCGAATCCGACCCTCGCCCTCGTACACGCCGTTGTCGATTGCGGTGGAATCCGCCATCACCTATTACGAGAACGCCGCCCGTACGTGGGAACGCGCCGCCTTCATCCGAGCCCGCCCCCTAGTCGGCGATCTCGCCATGGCACGCGAATTCCTCGATCACATCCAGCCCTTCGTCTGGCGGCGGCACCTCGATTTTGCGGCCCTCGCCGATCTGCGCGAAGTACGCACCTTGATGACCGACTATCAAGCCCGCAACGCCAATCCCGATGATGACCTGTGCGGCTATGACCTGAAAATAAACCCCGGCGGCATCCGAGCGGTCGAATTCTCGGCGCAGGTGTTGCAGCTGATCTGGGGCGGACGCGACGAGCACGTTCGGCAACACGCCACGATTCCCTCCATTCTTGCCCTTCGATCGCGCAATTTGCTTACCGATTCGGATGCCGAAACTTTGGTGCATGCCTACAGGACGCTCCGCACCATTGAGCACCGGGTGCAGCTCGTTGCCGATCAACACACTCATTCGTTGCCCCGCCGCGAAGAGGATTTGGAGGCCCTCGCCCGCTTTGCCGGATTCCCCACCGCCGCATCCCTGACGCATCACCTGCGTGGGATACTGAAGCAGGTGCATGCCATCCAACAGGGGGTGTTTGAACGCGATGGCAATCTTCTGCAAGAGGAAGGCAGTGCCATCAACCACAAACCGGCGGACAAGTCCAATACCCACAGTGACGACGAAGCCCCCCTAATTGCCCAATTCGCCCAGCCCGAAGAGGTCACCGCAATCATCGATAGCTGGAGCAATGGCGAGCATCATTGTTTTTCCACCCCCCGATCGCGCCAACTCATTCGGCAACTCACCCCGGTGTTGTTGCGGACAATTCTGCACGCCGTGTGCCACCATCACCATCCTGGTTTTGCGCATCAGCAAAGTGATGCCAATGCCGCCCATCACGCGCAAGAGGAAAGCACCCACGCACAAACCAGCCACCTTCACGATGCGAGCAACATCGAGACGGTTACCCTTTCGGACTTCCTTGCTCCCTCCTTGCCCGCTGATGAGGGCAGTGTTGCAAGAAAAGCCGAGGAAAACGCCCTCATCGAAGCCGAGCAGGCCCTTGGGATGTCGGCATTGCAGGCTCTGAACCTGTTCTTTTCCCGGTTGCCGGCAAGCATCTCCTTGCTCTCAATGTTCCACGCCCATCATGCCCTGTTGCAGGCATTCATCGGCTTGATGGTGCGTTCTCCCTTGCTTTCGCGCACGCTGGCACGGGCACCAATGGTGATCGAGATGCTGTTAGAACCAATGGATTTTAGCCCCGCCCCGCTGCATGCCTCGCTTGCCCGCGCGGTGGACTTCGAACAACGACTCGACACGATTCACCGCTGGGCACACGAAGAGCGGTTTCGCATCCTCGCCGCCTATGTTGGCAAATCTATCACCCCCGCCACCTGTTGCTATGACTTGTCTTTGATCGCATCCTTTGTGCTTGAAACGATGGTCTCCGCTGTTTCATCCGAGATGGAACGCCTTTATGGCCGTGTCGAAGGCGGGGAGTATGCCATTGTTGGCTACGGCAAAATCGGCAGCATGGAGCTTATGCCGTCATCTGATCTCGACATTGTCTTTGTCTACCAGCAGTCTCCTTGTTCGAATGGCGCGCTGGCCACCCATAGCACTGGCGGGGCAAAATCATTGAGCGTCGGACAGTATTATAACCGGATGGCGTCGCGCTTGACCTCTGCCCTGCAGCTCCGCCGCAACGAATCGGATGGCTACCCCTGCGATATGCGACTGCGGCCTTATGGCAAGGCGGCAGGGCTTGCTGTCCCGTTACCGGGGTATCGCCGATATTTCGGCCTTGCCGAGGATGAGCACGACGCCGAGCACGCCAACAGCCTAACCGCCCAGCTTGAGGCGACGGGGCAAGAGCCCCTTCCTGAGGCGCGTCTTTGGGAATTCATGGCACTGACCCGGTCGCGGGTGGTGGCATCAACGTCTTCTGCCTTCACCCACGCACTCCGGCGGGCACGGCATGATGCCTTGCTCTATGCCAAACGCTCGGTTTCTCCCCTCGCCGGCACGGGTGCCAGTGACATCAATGACACTAGTGCCAGTGACACCAGTGACGCCAGTGACAGTACCATCAATGATACCTCTACCAGTGACGCTAGCGTCCGTGCCATTGGGGCAGCTATTCTGCACGAGGTGGCATCGATGCGGCATCGAATCGCGAAAACATACGGTGATGCCGATCCGCACGATCACAAGCACGGGCTGGGTGGCACGATTGACATCGACTTCCTTGCCCAAGGGCGGCTTTTGCTCGGTTTGGCAACATTGCCTCCTCCTCTGCCTCCTTCGTTCGACCAAAGCGAGGACACGAACACGGGATTCCCCAGTGCGACCTTGCCCATGCTAGACATAAGCGGCCTGCCCGATGATGACCGCGCGGTGCTCAGTGATGCCTATCAGAACGCCATCAAAGCCATGCTCGATCAACAGGTGCTCGCCCAGCCCGCGGTGCGCGATCACGCGGCGACCACCTTCTCTGCCGCGCGGCTGAGGGTGCGCGCCCTTTTCCACTCCGCCATCGCGCCCCTTCCCGACCGTGCCTAGACGGTTACCCGTCCTTTGCTTATCGGCTGCGGGTGCGTGCCGGGCGGTGATCCGTCTTCCACTCCGCCGTTGCACCTCTTCCCGACCGTGCCTAGACGGTTACCCGTCCTTTGCTTATCGGCTGCGGGTGCGTGCCGG
>JAHZLG010000257.1 GCA_022599995.1 Alphaproteobacteria bacterium
CCGAATCAGAAATCACCCTCAAGGTGACGGGGCACCAATGGTATTGGTCATATGAGTACGTGGAGGATAACCTGGAATTCGATGCGAACCTGATCCCCGAAGAAGAGCTGAACGATGCCCAGTTGCGCCTGATGACGACGGACAATCCCGTCTATCTGCCCGTAGGGAAAAACATTCGGATTCAGACCATCGCAAGTGATGTGTTACATTCGTGGTCGGTGCCCTCGCTTGGGGTGAAGATGGATAGCGTCCCCGGACGCCTGAACGAGGTCTGGACACATATCAACGAACCCGGAACCTACTATGGCTTTTGCTCGGAGCTCTGTGGGGTTCGTCACGCTTACATGCCGATCATGATTGTCGCCGTCCCCGAGAACGAGTATAATCGGTGGCTGAGTCGCGCCAAATCCGAATTCGCCAAAACGGGCACGATCCCGAAACTGCAAGACGACGAGACCGCCGCACAACTGGCCTCGACCCGCTAGGGTGGTCTCTCCACTTTGTCCCGGTAGGGTCGCCTCACTACTTTTCCCGGTAGGGTCGCCCTTCCATTTTGCCCGCAGAGTCGCCTCTTCACTTTGCCCGCAGAGTCGCCTCTTCACTTTGCCCGCAGGGTGGTCTCTTCACTTTGCCCGCAGGGTCGCCCTTCCATTTTGCCCGCAGGGTGGTCTCTTCACTTTGCCCGCAGGGTGGTCTCTTCACTTTGCCCGCAGGGTCGCCCTTCCATTTTGCCCGCAGGGTGGTCTCTTCACTTTGCCCCGGTAGGGTGGTCTCTTCACTTTGCCCCGGTAGGGTCGCCTCACTACTTTTCCCGGTAGGGTCGCCCCTCCACTTTGCCGCATCTTTCCACTTTGCCCGCAGGGTGGTCTCTTCACTTTGCCCGCAGGGTGGTCTCTTCACTTTTCCGGTAGACTGCTCCTGCAATAGCCGCAATGAGGTTGTCCCGCAATGAGGTTGCCCCGCAATCGACGTTGCTTGACGACACCCCGAGCAAGACCAAACCCCTTCTCTCCTGACAGCAGATTCCTGCTATCCCCCCAACCCCGACAATGGTAAAGCGTTCTTCGGCTGCGAATGTGATCATCACCGCACAAGGAAGAGCAACCAGATCGACCATATCCTTTCTGTATCAAGGCTTGAAAGGGCTTGAAGACTGAACCATGGCAACCGATACCGCAGCATTTCCTGATACCTCGCATGGTGGGCATGCCGACGACCATAGTGCCGCCCACGCGGATCACCGGCCGACGGGCTTCAAACGATGGTTGTACTCGACCAATCACAAGGACATTGGCACAATGTACCTTATCTTTTCCGTGGTGGCGGGACTGATTGGTGGGTTGCTCTCGGTCTATATGCGACTGGAGTTGCAGGAACCCGGTGTGCAGTACCTGCTCACAGGCGGCGAACCAGATGGGCAGCTGTGGAATGTGATTATCACGGCACACGGGCTGATCATGATCTTCTTTGTGGTGATGCCAGCCCTGATTGGTGGGTTCGGCAATTGGTTTGTGCCCCTCATGATTGGGGCACCCGACATGGCGTTTCCGCGCATGAACAATATCAGCTTTTGGCTGTTGATCCCTGCCTTTGCCCTGCTGTTGCTCTCGACGCTGGTTGGCAGCGGTGCCGGCACCGGGTGGACGATCTACCCCCCGCTCTCGGGGATAGTTGGGCATGCGGATGCCTCAGTGGACTTGGCGATTTTTGCCCTGCATCTGGCAGGGGCATCCTCGATCTTGGGGGCGGTGAATTTCATCACCACCATTCTCAACATGCGCACCCCCGGCATGACACTGCATAAGATGCCGCTGTTTGTCTGGGCAATGCTGATCACGGCGTTGTTGTTGCTCTTGTCACTGCCCGTGCTGGGTGGGGCGATTACCATGTTGCTGACCGACCGCAATTTCGGCACCTCGTTCTTTGTCCCCGATGGCGGAGGCGACCCCCTGCTGTTTCAACACCTGTTCTGGTTCTTTGGGCACCCCGAGGTGTACATTATGATCCTGCCCGGGTTTGGCATCGTGAGTCATATTGTGTCGACCTTTTCGAAGAAGCCGGTGTTTGGCTATCTCGGCATGGCCTATGCGATGGTCTCGATTGGCTTTGTCGGCTTCATCGTCTGGGCGCATCACATGTTCACCGTCGGGTTGGACGTCGACACCCAAGCCTATTTCACCGCCGCCACAATGGTGATCGCCGTGCCGACCGGCGTTAAAATCTTCAGCTGGATTGCCACTATGTGGGGCGGGTCTATTCGATTCTCAGTGCCGATGCTGTGGGCTTTGGGCTTCATCTTCCTGTTCACCGCAGGCGGGGTGACCGGCGTCGTGCTGGCCAATGCTGGCGTCGACTATCAGTTGCACGATACTTATTATGTGGTTGCCCACTTCCACTATGTCTTGAGTCTGGGCGCACTGTTCTCCATCTTTGCTGGCATCTATTACTGGTTCGGCAAAATGTCTGGACGCGAGATTCCCGAGTGGGCCGGCAAATTGCACTTCTGGACGACATTTGTCGGGGTCAACCTGACCTTTTTCCCGATGCACTTTCTGGGACTTGCGGGCATGCCGCGGCGGTATATTGACTATGCCGACGCCTTTGCGGGATGGAATTATGTTGCCTCGGTTGGATCGTATATCAGCTTTGCCTCGACCTTGTTCTTTGTTGGCATGGTGTGGTGGACACTGACAGCTGGCCGTCGGGTGGCAGCCAATCCTTGGGGCGTTGGCGCAACAACCCTCGAGTGGACCGTGTCGTCACCGCCGCCCTTCCATACGTTCAACGAATTGCCTCGGGTTCGCTAGAAGACAACATCCGCACCCCTCCCCACCCCTCCCCTCCCCTTCCGCGCCATCGGTTAGCCCCTCCCCGCCATCGGTTTCCCCTGTCGCGGGGAATATGGCGTGTTTGCCCGATTCCCGGCAGTAACACCGATGAAGCCGAAACCCATGTCGTCTCCTGTCATTCCCGATGCCGCTGCGCGTGAAACCCCCGCAGCCCCGGACTCGTTGCGGCCCTATGTGACGCTTTTGAAGCCGCGCATCATGGGGCTGGTCGTCTTTACGGGATTGCTCGGCATTGTCATGGCACCCGATGCCATCCATCCCGTGTTGGGTATTGTGGTGATCTTGTGCATTGCCGCCTCGGCAGGAGGGGCTGCGGCCATGAACATGTGGTATGACCGCGATATTGATGCGGTCATGGAGCGCACAAAACACCGTCCGATTCCCAGTGGCGTGGTCCCCGCATCAAGTGCCCTTGCCATGGCGGTTGTCCTGATCGGGGGCTCTGCCGCGATGCTCGGGCTTTATGTGTCGTGGAGTGCCGCGGGGTTGCTGTTGTTCTCGGCGCTGTTCTACGGGTGGTTTTATACCATGGTGCTGAAACGCCGCACCGCCCAAAACATTGTGATCGGCGGCGCTGCCGGGGCATTTCCTCCCGTTATTGCGTGGCTCGCGGTCACAGGAGACATCACCCTGTTTCCGTTGGTGCTGTTTGCCATCGTCTTCTTGTGGACGCCAATTCATTTTTGGGCCCTCGCCATTTACTGCAAAGACGACTACGCCCTCGCCAATGTGCCGATGTATCCTAATGTGTACGGGAACAGGCGCACCGTGCGTGCGATGACCGCCTATGGCATCGCGACGGTGGTGGCCACCTTGATCCCCCCCCTGCTTGCCCCCTCACTAGGGGTGATCTACTTGGGATTGGCAATCCTTGCCAATGCGCACTTGCTCCGCCTCACGGCAAGGCTGTGGCGCGCAATGGCGCAGGACGCCACCCCCGATCACCCAGCCCCGGCAACGATTCACGCGGCGCGTAAGCTGTTCTTGTTCACGATTTCCTATCTGTTCATTGTGCTGTTTGCGATGATGCTGGATCACCAACTTGCCCTCGGCGCGTGGATATAGCTTTCCCGCGCGTTTGGGCACGCGTTGACCCCTGCGCTGAGGCACGCGTTGACCGTATTTCCCCATACCCGCCCCGTGCGAAAATGACCAAACACATGAAAAAATACCGCTCCGATGTGCACGCGCGCACTGCGAAAAAGAACAAGGTCGTGCTCGCCATTCTGGTCTGCTTGATTGTCCTGTTCTTTTTGTCCTCGATCGTGCGGATGGGCGGGTTTAGCTAAACTTTCCTTCTCCCTCCCAATCGGTCGTCGCGTGCGGCACTTCCAACCCGCGCCGGCGTCTGCCACCAAATCACGACACGAATAGCAAGATGCAAAGCGTTTCCCCCAATAACCGCGTGGCATGGATGCTCGTCATCCTTGTTGTCGCAATGATCGGTTTGAGCTTCGCCTCGGTGCCCCTGTACCGCTGGTTTTGCCAAGTGACAGGCTATGGCGGCACATTCAACGAAACCTATAGCCAAAAAGAATATGCCGACCCGAGCCCAACCGTGCCCGTTGGACAAGAGCAAACCTATACAGTCCTGTTCGATGCGAACATTGACAACAATCTGCCGTGGGATTTCGCCCCGGAGAAACGGTCGGTTACCGTCACAAACGGCGAGACCGTGAGTGCCTTCTACATCGCCACGAACAATTCAGCGAAGCCAATCACAAGCACGGCGGTGTTCAACCTGACCCCGCACAAGGTCGCGGCTTACGTCGAGAAATTCGAGTGCTTCTGCTTTACCGAGCAAACCCTGATGCCCGGCGAAACACAGCGTATGGGTGTTGTGTTTCGCGTCTCACCGCACCTGCTTGGTGATCCCAATGCCCGTGAGGTGACGACGATTACCTTTTCTTACACGATGTTCCGCGGTGATGATCCCGCCGCGCCCGCAGGACACACCCTCGAGGATCACACCCACCAAACCGACAGTCCCTCCCACGAGACGGAGGAGGCCGAGGACATTATGTTCAACAACGACCATAATGCCGACCGTGCCGATGGCTCTACATGAACCGCCCTATCCGTTTCCCGTGACACGTTTTTTCACTGCCTAGGGTGACACGGTGCGGCGGTGTCCTGTGCCACGTTTTTTCAATGCCTCGTGTGACACGGTGCGGCGGTGTCCTGTGCCACGTATTTTCACTGCCTCGCGTGACACGGTGCGGCGGTGTTCTGCAACACGATTTTGCGCTATTCTGATCCTAGGCTTCATTGACCTGCGCACCCGCCAAACGGTTGTGATACTTCAGCAGAAGTGTATGATCGCGCAAACAACCCTCCCCAAGAGGGCACTCTCCCCCTCACCCCAACCAGCGTTCCAAGATGGCAGAAGAAGTTAAGCACGATTTTCACCTCGTCGATCCGAGCCCGTGGCCAGCTGTTGCCGCCGCGTCCGCATTCCTCACATTCTTTGGTCTGGTGCTGTACATGCACCCGTCGACCCTAGGCGTCGGACTCGAGCCGATGATCAAGCAATTTGATCTGTATATCCTCATCCCGGGGGTGGCACTGTTGATGTTTGCCTCGTTCGGCTGGTGGAAGGATGTCATCGCCGAAGCCAACGGCGGCGATCACAAACCGATCGTGCAACTTGGCATGCGATACGGCATGGTCTTGTTCATCCTGAGCGAGGTGATGTTCTTTTCAGCCTTCTTCTGGGCCTATTTCGATGCCGCCCTGTTTCCCGCCG
>JAHZLG010000258.1 GCA_022599995.1 Alphaproteobacteria bacterium
CAGCAGGACATCCGTAACATACCAGCAGGAGATGCGTTGGAAGCCCTGAGAATGTAGGACACAAAGAGCTAACACTGCGCAAGGATGATGGATTCGCGGCACAATTTCTTGGCTTCCATGCCGCGACAGCGTGTCGGCATGGTGCGGCACAATAACGACACAAGGCGAAGGCAGTGCCCAGAATTAGGAAAGGCAACAAGACCAAACTCGGCAAAATGGGTGACGTCTTCATTTCGCTACTTGTCGTTTTTTGCATATTGCGCGCGCGGGGCTGTTCATACAGTGGGGGCATGGCAAGCATTGAAATTATCTATTGGCAGGACATCCCAACGCAGGTTGTTTTGCGATTCTCACGCCGCGACCAACAGAAGCACCAGCTGACCGAGCGATTCATGCTCGCGGTTGACCGTGCCGCCATGAAAGCCAAAAAGCGCAGCGATGACGACTACCTAGAAGCATGGCGCAAACAGGCTGTGGCGATTGACGCGCCACCTTCCGAGGGAGAAACCGGCGACCCACAAGCCGATTCCAAATCACACGCCGAGCAGGCATTTCAACGCTTGATAGCAGAACTGGAATCGCGTTACACCGATGACGTTCTCGAGGCATTGATCCTTGCGGGCGGACAAGCCGAAACCCCTGTGTTGCCCGCCGCGGGTGCGGCCTCAACGGCAGGATAAGCCCCTCACAACCTCGCACACCGGCCTGAGGTAGGATGTCTGACGCGGCCGAGATCGCCGCAGTCCTCGACGGCAGTCGCCTCGTTTTCCCCTGCCCTGCCCGCTCACCCTTTTTTCTTTTCGCCTCACCTCCTGAAACAACACGCCATGACTGAAACCATCCTCGCCTCCGCCACCAAAGAGCACGTTATCGGCTTCAACCGCCCCTTCACCATGATCGGAGAGCGGATCAACCCCACCGGTCGCAAGAAACTCGCGGAAGAAATGAAGCAGGGCGACTACTCGCGGGTGCGCGCCGATGCGCTCGCCCAAGTCGAAGCAGGTGCCCACATGCTCGATGTTAATGCGGGGATTCCCTTGGCCGATGAACCACGTATCCTTGCCGAGTGTATTCAGCTAGTGCAAGACTTGGTCGACGTCCCGCTTGCCATTGACTCGTCGATTGTTGCCGCCCTCGAGGCGGGATTGGCGGTTTACAAGGGACGTCCGCTTTTGAACTCGGTGACCGGCGAGGAGGAACGCCTCGAGATCGTGCTGCCGCTTGTGAAAAAATACGACTGCGCCGTGATTGCGATCTCCAATGACGAAACGGGTATCTCTACCGACCCCGATGTTCGGTACGAAGTGGCAAAGAAGATTGTGAATCGTGCCAGCGACTATGGGATCAAGCCATGCGATATTGTCGTCGACCCCTTGGTGATGCCAATTGGTGCCCTTGGCGACTCGGGGCGGGCGGTGTTTCGTCTCTGCCATCGTCTGATGACCGAATTGCATGTCAACACCTCGTGTGGGGCATCGAATATCAGTTTCGGACTGCCCAATCGCCGCACCTTGAACGGGGTATTTCTTGCGATGGCTTCCACCTCGGGCATGACCTCGGCAATCATGAACCCCCTACACGAGGAAGACAGGCTCGCAGTACAAGCAAGCGACGTGTTGAATGGAAAAGACAAAGATTGCACCGCCTGGATCAAGCATAACCGCGTTCCAGCCCCTGAGAACGCCCCTGAGACAAGTGCTCGTGGTGGGCGGACTCGCCGCCGTGCCGCATCCTAACGGTGCCTTGTGGCCATCCTAAAGGCACTTGTGGCCATCCTAACGGCACCTTGTGGCCATCCTAAAGGCGCCTTACGGCCATCCTAACGGCGCCTTACGGCCATCCTAACGGCGCCTTACGGCGCGGCACTGCCTCTTAGGTGACACGATAGCGGCACGATTGATGCTCGGACAGTTTATGCCACCGTCATCATCGTGCCCTTGGCAACCGCCCTTCGCTGATGTGTGACCTTCTTCCCTCCCGCTTTTCCCTTCTCCCTTCTCTCTCGGCATGATCGGTTGTGGTTGCACCATTCGGCAAGACCGTATTGTCTTCGATGATGCGCACTGGCGTATTTCACCAATCACGAAGAGGACCTTCCCATGGACAACAGCCAGCCTACACCATTCGTCGCGCGAGAAAATTCTGAGTCGATCGTCCCCATCGTCGCGGCAGGAGGTGTAATGGGAGCGGCGGCAGCCAACGGGGCTTTGATGCCGAACACCGTGCCAAATGCCGAGAAGGCAATGCCCATCGGGACGGGAAACCTTCCTGCACAAGACGCCGATGACAACACTGACGGCCCTGAGTATCAGGTCGTGTTTACCCCCTCTGGATTACGCGGGCGTGCCAAGCACAATGAAACGGTGCTCGATGTCGCGCGCAGGTTTGGCGTTGACCTCGACTCGATCTGCGGCGGCCGCGGCATTTGTGGACGGTGCCAAATTCTCCCGACGCAGGGAAAATTTCCCAAGCACGGCATTGAGAGCACGCTCGAAAGCCTGAGCGAAGAAAGTGCCACCGAGGCGCGCTATCGTCGCGTGCGCGGCATGGGCGAGGGCTTCAGGCTCGGTTGCTCGACGCAAATTCGCGGTGACGTGGTGCTCGATGTGCACCCGGAATTCCGAGTGCATCGATCGCTCGTGCGCAAGAAAACGACGGTGCGTGATGTGGTGCGCGATCCCGCCGTAGAACTATACTACTGTGTGATCGAGCGTCCGGTGTTCAATGAAGACACCCCCATGGGCATCTGGGAGGCTTGTCGCCATGCCCTCTTCCAGCAGTGGGAGCTCGGCGACAACATAGCCGAGATAACCATAGACATTGTCCTGGCTGCGCGCCTGCTCTCGGTGTTGGAGACAGGAGACTACAAGGTCACCTTTGCGATCCATTCGCCCGACGCGCACAGTACCCCGCACGTAATTGCCGCTTGGCCGGGGTTTCACGCCGATGTGTTTGGGATTGCGATCGATATTGGGTCAACCAGCATCTCGTTGAATCTGCTGAATCTGTCCAAGGGGGAGATTGTCGATTCTTCGGGGGCAATGAATCCGCAGATTCGATTTGGCGAAGACCTCATGAGTCGGGTGTCCTATGCCATGTTGAACCCCGAAGGCGGCCCCGCCATGACGGAGACCATTCGCGCGGCCTTGAACACCCTGATCACTGACATTTGCGCCCTGCACACTATCGACATCGATTATGTCGTGAATATTGTCATTGTCGCCAATCCTGTCATGCATCATTTGTTGCTGGATTTCGATCCGTCGCCTCTTGGCGTTGCCCCCTTTCTGCTTGCCGTCTCTGAGGCACTCGATGTGCGGTGTGGTGATATTGGCATCACGGCACTGCGCCCAGCCCGTCCGGTGTACCTGTTGCCGTTGATCGCGGGACACGTGGGGGCTGATGCCGCCGCGGTGTTGCTCGCCGAGGCGCCATGGCAATCCAAGGCGATCAGTCTTATCATCGATATCGGCACGAACGCCGAGCTGATCCTTGGCAACGAGGATCGCATACTCGCCTGCTCGAGCCCGACCGGGCCAGCCCTTGAAGGCGCACAGATCACCCACGGACAGCGCGCTGCCAACGGGGCGATCGAACGCGTGCGGATTGATACCGAAACCGGGCTCGTCATGATCCGCGTCATTGGTTGCGATGCGTGGTCACACGATGATGACTTTGACCCCGGCGTGCAGGGTGTTACCGGTATCTGCGGGTCGGGGATCATCGAAGCCATCGCTGAGATGTACCTTGCCGACATTATCACCCCCGCGGGGATCATTGACGGGACAACGAAAAACCCTCGGTTGCGCGAGGACGGACGCACATTTCGCTACGTGCTTTGGGAATCGGAAGCACGCGAAATATCCATCACCCAGAACGATGTGCGCGCAATTCAGTTGGCAAAAGCTGCCCTTTATGCGGGGTCGAAATTGTTGCTGTCCCGTTTTGGTGTTGACTCACCGGATCAGATTATGTTGGCTGGGGCATTCGGCAGTCACATTGATCCGCGTTATGCCATGATTCTCGGTTTTATCCCGGATTGCCCCCTCGACAAGGTGAAAGCCATCGGCAACGGTGCCGGCGACGGAGCGATTATCGCCTTGTTGTCGCGCAAGGCACGCCGTACCATCGAGCAACGCGTCCGTGAGGTCGAGAAGATTGAAACTGCCACCGAGAAAACTTTTCAAGAGTATTTCGTGGCCGCCATCAGTTTCCCGCATGAATCCGATCCCTTCCCTCATCTTTCGAGCAGCGTGAAGCATTTGCCTCGGTTGGAGAAGGCCGCGACCCCGACACGCACGCGGCGGCGGCGCGCATCGGCCGAGGGGCATGATGCCTCCGCCTCCCCACAGGGATGCTCTGCCTGATACCTATCCTTCTGGGGGCTCGGTGATGCCTATCCTTCGGGGGGCTCGGTGATGCCTATCCTTCTGCACGTGGGGCTCTTAGGGTGATGCCTATCCTTCCCGTGGGGGTTCACTGCTCTGCCGATGCCTATCCTTCCCGTCGGGGCTTGACTGCTCTGCATTGCCTATGCTTCTGAGGGGGCTCGGTGATGCCTATCCTTGTGCACGTGGGGCTCGGATGCCTAGGTTGCACGGGAGAGTGTGACTGATGCGGTACCGCCCTCAGGTCGTTCTCAGTCATCGTCTTTCTTTGCTCTGTCCTGCCTCTTTATCCTTACCTCTCTTTCGTCTTTCTTTAAGGGCTCACCACAATGTCAAACACTGACCTTTTTCGGCAACTTCTTCGCGGCGCGAGCATCGAAATCACGCCATCATTGTTGCGGAAGAAACCCGAGCTTCTGAACAACATCCCCGCGGGCACGGAGGTGTTTATTACCCACCTGCCCGACACCTCCTATAGTGAAACCGCCGACGCGGCAAAACTGATCAACGGTAGTGGGGCTGTCGCGGTGCCCCACCTCGCCGCGCGCTCGGTTGCCGATGATCGCGCCCTCGAAGCGAGCCTCGAGCTCATTGCCGATTGCTCGCGCGTGCTGTTGCTCGGCGGCAGTCGCGACAAGCCCATCGGGGCCTTTCACGAAGCCTATGACCTCATGCCCCGGGTGGTGAACAAATTTGATCACGTCTATGTGGCAGGGCATCCAGAGAACGCCCCCAATATGCCAGTCGAGCTTTGCGACGACGCCCTGTTGCGCAAGGTGGAATACGCCGGCACCCATAATCAAGCGATTACCATTGTGACGCAATTCGGCTTTGATCACGCCGCTTATTTGTCATGGGACGAACGCGTGAGTCGCTTGCTCCCCGGTGTGTCCATTCGCTACGGGGTGGCGGGACCTGCCTCGCTCAAGCAGCTGATTCACTATGCTACGCTGTGCGGGATTGGCAATTCATTGCGGTTTCTTACGCGACAAGCGACTAAGCTCACGGGATTGCTGACAAGTCAATCTCCTAGCCCGCTTGTGCAAAGCCTTGCTGACCATATCCCCGCCGACGCCCAGGAGAATCGATCACTGCATATTTTCCCATTGGGCGGCTTTGCCAAGTCGATTGAGTGGAAACAGCAAGCATCTGACTGATCCTTGTCTTCCTTGTCTTCCTTGTGCCGTCACCACTGCGGCATCTGAAGGGCATTGGAATGCATAGTGATGCATAGACATGCATGGTGACGCATAGTGATGCCTAGAAATGCGGTGATGCCTAGAAATGCATGGTGGTGCATACTGTTACCGATATTATGCATGGGCAGTAGG
>JAHZLG010000259.1 GCA_022599995.1 Alphaproteobacteria bacterium
CCGAGCTGTCCACGAATTTTGCCCAACAAGGCTTTTATGGTTACGTCGTGTTTCTGGCGGCCCTGTCGCTTAACCTCGGCATCATCAACCTGTTTCCGCTGCCCGTGCTCGATGGAGGACACCTGCTGTTCTACGGCATCGAAGCCATTCGGGGCCGCCCGCTTTCTCTTCGCTACCAGCTCATGTTTTTCCGAGTTGGGATTGTCTTGTTGCTGACATTCATGCTGTTTGTGACCTATCAAGACCTGTTGCGTTTGTTCTGACTGTGGTTATACGTCTTCGCTTTGCGCGAGTGGCAGCCATACGGACAGCTTTATGGCCAGCCTTGGCTAGCCAAAGACCAAGACCATCCTCCCTGCGAGAGACTGGAATCAGTGTGAAGAGGCATATCTCATCCCCTGCCTATTCTGTTTGTGCTATAAGCTGGAATTCCCCCCGCAATTGACCCCGGGATCACGCCGGAATCCATACCCGGAATTCACTTAAGGAAAAAACGATCACAATGCCTCAACGTTCTTGGTTCTCACGGTCACTTGATCGAACGGGGTTTCGATGTGATCGTGCCGGCTTGCTTGTTGGGCTTGTTCTGGGTTTGGGGTTGCTTGTCGTCGGTGCGGCACAAGGGCAGATCATCATTCCGCCGGGTGACAACACCCCGCTCGTCTCTCCGTCCCCTTCCCCTGAGGATGCTCCGAATGGGCAGCAGGCACTTCCTGAGGATGCTCAGGACGGGCAGCAGCAGCCTGCCGTCCCGAAGGACATAGCCGATGCCCCGAGCACACCGCCAACCGCGCCCCCGAAGGCCGCGCCAGCGACGCCGACGGTAAAGGACATTATTATCCGCGGTGCCTACCGCGTCGACCCCGAGACAATCCTCTCCTTGTTGCGGTTCAACATCGGGAGCCCCCTGTCGAGCGGGGATCAGGTGGGCGAAACCGAGCGACTCATCGCCGACGGACTCAAGCGAATTTTCCGCGCAGGCTATTTCGCCGATGTGGATATTGTCATCAATGATGACAATGAAGTCATCATCACGGTCGTCGAGAACCCGATCATTCGGAAAGTGGCGTTTGAAGGCAACAAGAAGATCGAGGACACCATCCTCGAATCCGAGACATCCGTGCGCGGCGGGCAAATACTGTCGCGTCGTCGCATCCAGCGCGACATCGAGAAAATACTCACGATATACCAGCGGCGCGGGCGTTTTCTCGCCATGGTAACACCCCAAATCATCGAACACGAAAACCGCCGAGTCGATCTGGTCTATCAGATAGTCGAGGGGGACAGCACGCGGATCGACAAAATATTCTTCTTGGGTGCCAACAGTTTTCGGCATAGCACCCTCGCCACGGTGTTACTGTCGCGTGCGGATGCATTCTGGCGATTCTTCAGTGGCTCCCCCGCATGGGACCCCGACCGGATCAGCTATGACGAGCAGCTCCTGCGCACCTTCTACGGCACGCAAGGGTTTCACGAAGCCATCATCGCCAATCAGGTGACGGAGATCGCCCCCGACCGCTCGCGGTTTTTCGTCTCGTTCTTGATCGAAGAAAACACGCGTTATCGGCTCGGCGATGCGACGATTGCGACCGAGATTCCCGATCTAGACATAGCCACCCTCGAGTCCCACCTCGCCCAAGAGGGTGGGCTGGGAATCGACCGCGGCGACTGGGCTGACCTCACCTTGATCACCCAGTACGCAGACACCATCCAGCTGGCGGCGAATGACCTTGGTTTCTCTTTTGTGCGGGTCGATTTCACCATCGATCGCACGAGCGATGCCAGCACTAGTGATACCGCTGGTGGCAGTGCGAACGGCAGTGCAAATATCGATGCGAATGGCAGTGCAAATATCGATGCGAATGGCAGTGCGAATGGCGACGCAACGCAGGCAGACGACAAACGGATAGCCGATGCGCCGAGCAGCGAAACTGCCCCCGAAGGCATCGCCCCCGAAGGCATCGCCCCCGAAGGCATCGCCCCCGAAGGCATCGCCCCCGAAGGCATCGCCCCCGAAGGCATCGCCCCCGAAGGCATCGCAAATGTGCGCTATACGATCACGCGTGCCCCGCCGCAGTATATTGAACGGGTGCTGATTTCGGGCAACACGGTGACGCTCGATCGCGTTATTCGGCGCGCCTTGTTGTTCAATGAAGGCGATGCCTATAACCAAAGCCTCGTGAATCAGTCGATCAATCGCATACGCCAATTGGGCTATTTCGAGGACATTCAAGTGCAAGCCCATGCGGGCAGTGTTGCGGGCAAGCTGGTCATCGAGATTGCCGTTAAGGAGGCCCGCACGGCAAGAATCAATTTCGCTTTCGGCGTCTCGACGGTCACGGGGGTGGTGATCACGGGAGCCTTCGGGGAGAACAATTTCCGCGGCCGAGGACAGGCAGTCGACTTTCAACTCTCCCTTGCCCAAGAGGCTAGCTCGGCGCGACTGGTCTTCACCGAGCCCTCGTGGCGGGACTCGCCGTTGTCATACAGCTATGCAGCGAATTATTCCCTCTCGGATTACTCCTCGCTGACCTACTCGATCGCCACGATTTCGTTTACTTTCGGCGTGGGGACACGGATCAACGATCACTGGCGATACAGCACCAACCTGGAGTACGCCGAAATAACGGTGAGCGATCTCCACGATGACGCCTCGGATTCGGTGCGGGAACGCGCGGGCACGCGGCACACTGTGGTGTCCTCGCACACGTTCCGCTTTGCTGATTTTGTCGGTTCCAGCTTCCCAAGACGGGGGTTATCGTGGAGTAACACCCTGCAGTATGCCGGTTTTGGCGGAAATGCATCCTATGTGCGCTTGCGTGAATCGCTCTCGCACACGTACTTCTTCTCGGATCAGCTGTCACTGCAGTCAGCATTGACGGGCGTGATGGTCGTGCCAGCGGGCAAGGCGTTGACGGTCACCGAACGCACATTGCTCGGGGGCAATTCATTTCGCGGCTTCACCTATGGAGGCCTCGGCCCGCGCGATGCCGAGTATGGCGACGCCCTTGGCGGCGAATATGCCGCGGTGCTTGCTTCGACCTTAATCTTTCCGGTTGGCCTGCCGAAAGACCTCGGCGTGCGCGCCATCGCGTTCCTGGACACGGGCATGGTCACCGGGGTGCGCCAGTCTGTGATCGATGATTCCCAAATCCTCGACAACGGCAGCGTGCGCATCGGTGGAGGCTTCGGCGTCGCATGGCGTACTCCCTTCGGGCCACTGCAATTCCTGTTCCCACGCGCCCTGCAAAAAGAGTCCTATGACAGCGAGCAAACCTTCCTGCTGAGTGTCGGCGGCTAGTCATCGCCGGGCCCCTTCACGCGCGGGGGAATGTCACGCTCGTTGGCATCACGCGCATCCCACCTTGCCAACGCCGCAACCGCAAACCCCGCAACCCGCAACCGCAAACTCTGCAACCCTTGCAAGCCGCAAACCCCGCAACCGCCAACCGCCAACCCCGCAACCGCCAACCGCCAACGCCGCAACCGCCAACCGCCAACGCCGCAACCGCCAACCGCCAACGCCGCAACCGCCAACCGCCAACGCCGCAACCGCCAACAGCCAACGCCGCAACTCCCGCAAACCCTGCCAACTCCGCCAACTCCACCGCAAACCGCAACCCGCAACCCGCAACGCTCGCCAACTTCGCAACCCGCAAACCCCGCCAAAACCTTGAGAAAGCCAACACGATGACCCGTTCGCAACCGCCTCTAATCAGACAACGCTTGCTTTCCTTGCTGACGGTCGTCGCGATCGTGCTTGCTCTCCCGCAACTAACGCTTCCGCGCACCGCGTCGGCGCAAACCTCATTGACCCCCCCCGTGCTTGCCGTTGTCAGCATCGAAGCCATCTTTGCCCGATCAACCGCATGGCAGCAGGCGGTTGCCCACCTACAATCGCAACAGCAGATTCTCCAGCAGGCACAACGCCAACAGCAACAAGAGCTCAGCAGCCAATCCAACCAACTGAACGAGCAAAAACAATTTCTCACCGACGAGGCGTTTGCCAGCCAGCAACGCCAACTGCTCGCACAGCGCGACACCATCACGGCAGGATTGCAACAGCGGGCGAACGCCTTGCAACAGATCGACGCCGCCCTGAGACAGCAATTGCTCGCCCAGGTTGACCTCGCCACGCGCCAAATCGGCACGCCGCGCGGCATCGATATTGTCATCGCCACGAGCCAGCAGGGCAATATCCTGCTTATCTCGAGTGAGTACGACATTACCGCCGCGGTTATTGCCCAACTGAACGCCAATTTTGTCAGTTTCCCGGTGGCGGCGTTGCGGAGTATTTGACCGCAAGCACATGGCAAGCTCCCTTCATTTGTCTCTCTCTTTTGTTTTTTGATGCGCATACCCTACAACAACCTTTCTGTCATGGTCGCCACCGGACGCGAGGACATCCTATTCTCCGACACTAGTGTCTCGGATACTAGTATCCCCGGCACTAGTGTCTCCGGCGCTACTGTTCCCAGCACGGGTATCCCCGGCACCAGTGTCTCGGATACTAGTATCCACGGCACTAGTGCCCCTGACATCCTCCCCGTTTTGCTGATTCACGGTGCCGGCATGGACCGCACCACGTGGGGATTGCAAACCCGCAAATTGGCACACGAAAACCTGCAACCCCTCGCCATCGACCTGCCTGGGCACGGCGCAACCGGGGGTGACCCTCTCGAGTCGATCGATGCCATGGCCGCGTGGTGTCACGGATTTATGCGCCACCTCAACCGCACACGCTACGTGGCGATTGGGCACTCGATGGGAGGACTTGTCGCCGCAACCCTTGCCAGCCAATACAACGCAACAACCCAATCCGACACCGCCTGTGTCGCCGCAATACTTGTTGGCGTTGCGGATAACCTCGCGGTGTCGCCCGCCCTCTTGGACGCCGCGAAGACAGCCCCACAAACCGCAGCCGAGATGATCGTCGACTGGAGCTTCCATAGCAAAACGGGTGGGCAGGTCGAAATGCCCGGTATCAGTGCCGCCGCCCAAGGACGCCAACTGATCTCAACCAAGGGTCGCCGTGCTTTGGCAAGCGATCTCCAGGCCTGCGTTGATTTCGGTGCTGTTGTGCCGCACATGACCAAGGAGGTGCCAATTGCCC
>JAHZLG010000260.1 GCA_022599995.1 Alphaproteobacteria bacterium
CCGAGAAATTGGTTGCGATAGCACGCGATGTCGTGCGGATGATCGGCTACGAGCAAGCAGGGTTTCACTGGCAACACATGCATGTGGAGTGCCTCGTGCACGAACAATCCGTTGATATTGCCCAAGGGGTCGACTCGGATGACTCGCTTGGCGGAGAGGGGGCAGGTGATCAAGGACTCATGTTTGGCTATGCGTGCACCGAGACCGAGACCCTAATGCCAGCCCCCATCCACTACGCCCACCGGGTGCTGGAGCGACTTACGCATGCGTGGCAGAACAATGTCGATGTGCCCCTTGGCCCCGATGCGAAAAGCCAAGTCACCTTGAAGTACGAAAACGGCAAGCCGGTTGGGATTGATACGATTGTCGTCTCGGTACAGCACCGTGAGGGGGTCTCGCAGAGGTTTGTTCATGATACGGTGCGCGCCATTGTGAGTGACGGCATTTTCCCCGAGCAATGGGCGTTGCCCTCACCTGATAGCTTCCACATCAATCCCACGGGCATCTTTGAGATCGGCGGCCCCGATGGCGATGCGGGGCTTACAGGGCGAAAGATCATTGTTGATACCTATGGCGGTGCAGCTCCGCACGGGGGCGGGGCTTTTTCGGGCAAAGACCCCACGAAGGTTGATCGCTCGGCTGCCTATGCGGCGCGCCACGCGGCGAAGAACGTTGTTGCTGCCGGACTTGCATCGAAGTGTCTGATTCAGCTTTCCTATGCCATCGGCGTCGCCGATCCGACCAGCATATTCGTGGATTGCTACAACACGGAAACGGTTGCCAAGGCGAAGATTATGGATGCCCTTATGGCATTGGACTTTCGCCCGCGTGCCATCCGGGAGCGTCTTGCGTTGAACAAGCCGATCTACCTTCCAACATCAAGCTTTGGGCACTTCGGACGTACCCCCACCGACGAAGGGCATTTTTCGTGGGAACGCACCGATCTGGGCGCATATTTTCACTGATCGAGGCATCGTGTGTCACGGCATCCTGTAATGTCGCATCAACTTGACGAAAACGGCACGGATGGTGCGGCTCATGGTGCATCTCCGACCAATGCGGTGCAGCCCCCGCCGCCGGGGCTTTCTATACCCTCAGGGAGCTCTACACCCTCAGAGCGTTCTACACCCTCAGGGAGTTCCACGCCGTCGGGGCGTCCGCTAAGGGGGATTCGAACATTTGGACGCCGCACCTCGCGCCCACTAAGCCCACGCAAACGCTGGCTTATCCAAGAATCAGCTTCGCCGATCCTGTTGCGCTTGCCATCCTTGGCCGCTGGTGACCAAAGTGATCCTGTTTCCCTTGGCGTGGCCGGCACAGAATCCCTTCGCAGCTGGGCGTCCTCTTTCCCCATGCTCGAGATCGACATTGGTTTTGGTAAGGGCGACCAACTTCTGTATCGCTGCCTTCGCTCGCCCGAGATTGGTTTCATCGGTATCGAACCCTTCGAGACCGGAGTCGTGGCCACGGTGAACGCAGCCGAGCAGGCCGGTATTCAGAATTTGCGCGTCCTGCTTGGGGCTGCCGACGCAGCATTGATCACCAGTCTCACCGAGGTGTTGTCCCCCTGTGGGGCGGGCAGTGTCGCAGATGGGGCAACCGACCGAACCGCGTTGTCGTCGTCCGTTGGACGTATCACCTTGCTGAACCCCGATCCTTGGCCAAAGACGCGGCACCATAAGCGACGGCTTATCCAACCTGATTTTCTGCACACCCTCTTGGATATGATCGAGAAGACACACCTGCGCCCCGCCTTCCCCGATATCCCCGATGCCGCCGATGGCGAGGTCTTGCTCTCGACCGATCACGCTGGCTACGCGGCGCACATTGTAGAGGTGCTTGCATCGATGGCGAATATCCATCTTCATACAGCTTCAACCTTGCCTACCCTTCGTCGTCTTGGTTACCCCTCGACAGATTCGCAGACAGCGACCATTCCCTGGCAACCAACCAAATACGAACGCAAGGCTAGCAGCGAGGGGCGCAGTATGCGTTATTTTCGGTTTCAACGCGTGCGCGAAGAAATAGCCTTTGGGGGGCACTAGGTTGCTTGCAGTCACCCGACGCGCAGTCTTGCTTTTCGCCTGCCTGATCGGCTATAATACGTGACCTATTGGGCAGGTTCGCGCAGTGCTTTGGCACACGCCTTCCTTCTTGGTCGCCCGCCTCTCTCATACCCGAATTGGGACCCACCAATGGCACGGATCACCGTCGAAGACTGTATCGAAAAAATTCCCAATCATTTTGAACTCGTCCTGCTTTCGGTGTCGCGTTGCCGGAGCCTTTACAATGGCGCAACGCCGCTTATCGAGCACAAGAACAAATACCCGCTGATTGCCTTGCGCGAAATAGCCGACTCGCTTGTCCAACCTGAGGAGCTCTATGATGAGGTCGTGGGGACACTGCGTGAGGTGCGTGATGCACCCGATCCAGCGACAGTGGCCGCGGAAGAGGCCAGCAAACCAGCGTCTTTGGATGCTAATTTTACCTTTCAAGACGTCGAAGCCAAAGACTGATTCCGTTTCTGCCCCCAAGGTTGCTCGCGCCCGCAGTACTGATACCTGTAGCGAAACCACACACGAAATTTGGCTGTTCCGTGGCGTAGAGAAGGGTTGAGGTGGCAAGGGCGCAGGGATTCATAG
>JAHZLG010000261.1 GCA_022599995.1 Alphaproteobacteria bacterium
CAACACTAGGGTCATCATCAGTGACAACACTAGGGTCATCATCAGTGACAACACTAGGGTCATCATCAGTGACAACACTAGGGTCATCACCAGAAAAAGTCGACGCCAATCGCTTCGACCCTGTGGGCAAAAGCTTCGAATTACATTGGCAAGTGCAACGTGGGGCATACGCATGGCCACGAGGGCGGGCTCGGATACAACACCCCTAGCAGACGGCCGCGCATTGCAGGCTTCTCAATCAGTTGCGATCCTGTCAGTACAGATCAGCGCAGATCAGTGCAGTCAGTGCCACGCAGACAAGCAATCCCCGCTAGCGTGCCACCACTATCAACGCGGTGACACACAAGAGGATGATACAAGGACAATCACTTCGGTGGTGCGGTGCTCGCTACCGACGGACGTGTGCTTATGTCCCTCATCCACGTCGCCAATTTGGGATTGGCTGCTCGCCAGTCATAATCTTCAAAGCGCAGATCAAGATACCCCAAAGCACATACCAAACTGATCTGTGCGATATTCACCTTGTCACCCTTGCGGACGGGCATCTGATCAAGGTGTGCCTCCATGTATGCCAGACAGGTGGTGATGGTGAGGTGTTGCCGATCAATCCACCACTGCGCCTTGGTTTCGGGGGTGCGGCGGGCAATCTCGATGAACCACAAAATGGAAGCATCCATTACCCCATCAGCAAGATTTTGCCACTGCGCAACATCGATCCAACTGCCATCCGAATGCGCACCGTGGTGGCCGAAGTTGCCGAATTGCTCGTCGATATAACTGCAAATAAGGGTCGAATCGGCGACAACCGCGCGTCCCTCGACGAGCAAGGCCGGAATCTTGCCAATCGGGTTGACGGTGCGAAAATCAGTGTCCGGAGACCAAACTGCCGTGTCTACCATCTCGATTTTTTCGGTTACGCCCAGCTCATCAATCAGAATGCGCACTTTGCGCGCGAAGGGCGAGGTGGGTGAAGTGAATAATTTCATACTCATGGGTAGGAAGCCAGACAATACAAAGAAGAGGGAGGCAATATCGATAGGAGAAAATAATAGGCACGTCCTGCCTCAGAAGGCAAGCATCGGAGGATCGGGGGGGCGCGAACGACAGACCAGCCTGCACACTAGCGGCCGCGACAGACCAGCCTGCACACTAGGGCGCGCGAACGACAGACCAGCCCCCACACTAGTGGGCACTAGTGTCCACTAGTGTCCACGGGAATCGTGGAATGGTGCCCGCCACGCTGGTGGCTGCGAAGCTTACGAGCTGGAATCTCTTGGAAACTGCGGGAGATGGGCAGGAATTTCCACGTAATCCGCCTGTGACTCGGTGTAAATGTGTTTGACGACCGAGAGGTGCGTCGGTGCGTCGATGGCTCCTGCGAAGACGCTCATCCTATCACTAGGGTGGGGTTTCCAAAACAGGTTTCCCCCACAAACACGGCAAAACCCACGGTCACAATGCGTAAGGGATGCCGAATCATCATCGTGGTTATCGGTTGATCGATACCACGTAAGGGTCGTCTCGCTGGTGAAGCGGATATTGCTATCCAAGACACTGGTGGCAACAACATAGTGTCCCGAGGTTTTCTGACACTGAAGGCAGTGGCACGCGACCAAAGGACGAAGCGGCGCCGTGAGAACAAATGACACCCCGCCACACAAACAACTGCCCGTGTAGGACGAAGGAGAATCAGCGGCTTGCGCGGCAGAAGGCATTTTTGCAGAAGACATGCTGGAGGACTCGCAACAACAAAGAGGGGGCAACGCAAAGGAACGGGCAACGCAAAGGAGCGGAAGATCATACGACCATCAAGCGAGAATCAGGCCTGACCCCCTAGGAGTCAAGACCGAAAGATTGAATCTAGAGATGGTCGATGCCCACCCCCAACGAGAATAATATCACGGGGAAAGCCCACGGTTCTTTGCCGTGCGGGCAAAAGAAAACCAATCTTGTTGCAACGTTGCAGGATCAGGCAAGTGCCCGTCGTCGCGCAGCTCGCCAAGGGAAGATGCCAAGAAGATATTGGTGCGGCGTTCGTCTCCCATGGAAAACGGCACGGATGCAGGGGCGTTGGCATGGCGCAGGGTCGCCAGCCTATCTTCTATCAACCTGCGCCACCGAGAGAGGTGTGGGGCAAGGGTTTTCCCTTGTCGTCCCACATAGCCTGCGAGGCCCGGCTGCGCGCGGAGCAGGTGCGTCCACCTTTGCTTGTCCTGCTCTGCTTTGGTGGGGTCACCCTGCTGCGGGGCGTTGTGCGGCGGCTGTCCCGTCGCGCTGTCGTCTTGTTCGGCAAGGCCGTGTTGCACGGCCCCGAGAAAGCGCAGCGCAAACTCCCCGTTTGCTTTGGTGTACTCGTGGGCGCAAAAGATGAGGTCGTTATCGGAAAGAAGGTGATTGATTCGACGCAAGCTTGCCCCATGGCAGCCGAGCATTGCGGGTTGCTCTTCATTCGGCAACCCGGGAGGGGTGTCGAGGGGGACGTAGCCGCACCCCATCCCGAAAAGAACATCCCCGACAAAAAACAGGCGAGATGCTGGCGATTGTGAATCGATAGTTTCCTGAACAAGGTACCCGACGTGATAGGGCGTGTGTCCGGGCAAGGCGACCATCTTAACAGTCAAGGTATCGAGAGCAAAACAGCGAGCAGAGGCCAAACCGCTATCCGCCAAAAGGGTGTGCGCCGGATGCGAAGGGGCGGGGCAGGGGATCGGCTCGAACACGGAGGGGGCGTTTGGTGCCGTTCGCGCTTGGCCAGTGGGGCGGGCATCAGTCAAAGGAGGCAAAAACGGGTCTTCGCTCGTGCCAAAAACACGAGGGTGATAGCGGGCACGAAGGTGCGCAACGCCCCCTATGTGATCGTCGTGGTGATGGGTGAGCAAGATGAGATCGAGCGTCCACCCCATGCGATCGAGGAATTCCTCAATGACCTCGCCGTTGCCCGGATCAATTGAAAAGCACACCCCGCCAGCAGTGTAACCGATCCACAGGTAATTATCGGCAAAGGCTGGCACCGCGTATATGACGACGTTGTCCGATAGATAGCTGCGCCACACCGTCGTATGGGTAAGCCTTAGTGAAACAGGTAACGCGGCGAGAGAAGACACTGAGACTACCCTAGAACAAGAGACAGATGGGGGCGAGAAGAGACAGATGGGGGCGAGCGGAGACAGATGGGGGCGAGCGGGGTGATTCTCTGGGGTCTCACTCGGCAACGGGCGATACGCGCCAGCACGCCAACACAGTATCATGGGATTCTTGCCATGAACAAGATAGTATATTATCGTTGCGTGCGAGTAACAGAGCAGTCTCCTTTCAAAACCCCTTCGAGACCACTGCACAACCCTTGTGCGGGAAGATGCGTCGGCAGTACGGGAAAGAGGATGACTATCGTTGCGAAGATAGGAGGACGCCCAAAAGCATGGCGCTTCTCAGATCATGTTCATGCGGGGCAACACTGCGTCCTTAGCCAAATTATCCCCTTGAGCTTGCTTCTTCGCGCAGACCCTTTGTTAGTATTGAAAACACGTTCTCAAACCTGATTTCCCGAATGCAACACCAACACCAGCAGCAAGAGATTCTTCATTTGACTTCGTCTGCCTGTGCCTATTTGAATGAAACACTGCACGACCTTGATGAAGAGATTCCCGGATTTATTTTGGCACTGAAAAACACAGGATGTGCAGGGTATAGCTATGATCTCGCGTTTGCAGATACCCATGTCGACGATAGGAACACTTTCGTCTTGACGAAGGTGTCGGGGATCAATTTCTATGTGCAAACACTTTTTCTGGTGTTTCTCAAAGGGACAACGATAGACTATCAGGAAACATCGATTTCCTCGGGGATTATTATACAGAACCCTAATGTCCGGGCGGCATGCGGTTGCGGGGCAAGCGTGTCATTTTGATGACAGAGGCAAGCAAAGAGCTGCGTGCCTCCGTGTCGAGCACTGTGTGCCGCCCTGTTGTCAGTCCGTTGTCGCTCGCACCGGGGGATGAGGGCGGCTGAGGCAACTCCCAGCAAGCTAAGGCAGGGCCGCTCCCAGCAAGGGCAGGCTGAGGCAACTCCCAGCAAGCTAAGGGGCTAAACCTTGGGCTCGGGTGCAATCCATTGTAGGCAAGAAGAAGAGACGCGACGCGACGCCACGAAAATGGCTTAAAGGCTCGCGCAGCAACAACGCGCCGCGGCGCAACGACGCAAAAAGAACAGGAGTGCCCTAGACTGCAGGGCCGCACGACGAACAAGCAAAATAGTCGGTGCCGTGATAGTGTGACGCGCAGTGAGATAAGGCCAGAAGAAACGGCCACCGATCTGGCCATTGATGTTTTTCCCGTGACTGTCGTCATCCCCAGAATCAAGACGAATCAAGATGAATCAAGAATCTAACCCAACCGGTGATAATGCCGAATTGACAGTGGGGTCGATGCGTGGGCACCTCAAGCGGATGGCGATTCCGACGTGGATTGGCATCTTGGCTATCTTGGCTTTCAACACCGTCGACACGTGGTTTATTTCCTTGCTCGGCGGCACTGAGCTCGCGGGGCTTGCCTTTACTTATCCGGTCATCTTTGTCAGCGTCGGATTGACCTTCGGCTGTAGTATTGCGGCAACGGCTCTGGTGTCGCAAGCAATCGGGCGGAGCACGATCCAACGTCGGTCAAGCCTCGTCGCAAAGGAAGGACGCGATAGTGAGGGCGAAGAAAGTGCCGCAGACCAAGCAACAGCCTACAACCCTCTGGACGACCGCAAGGGGCTCGCGACAACGGCATTGATATTGGTGCTGTTATTTTTTGGCTCCATGGGGGCGGTAGGCTTCTTCACCATCGAGCCACTGTTTTCGGCCCTACGCGCCCCCGACGCTATTCAACCGGTGATAACCGCATACCTAAGTGTGTGGTATCCGATAGCTCTTCCGCTGACTGCCTTGGCCATATTTTGCGACTCACTGTTGCGGGCCTACGGAGATGCAAAAACCCCGGGCATTCTGATGACGGTGGGGACATTGATCAATTTGGGGCTCGATCCGGTGCTGATCTTTGGCATTGAGGGCTTTGTTCCCGCCTTGGGTGTCGCGGGCGCGGCGTGGGCGACGGGTATCTCGTACATCGTGCTGACGTGTTATTACCTCTACCTGTTTGCCGTGCGGATGCGGCTGTTTCGCTGGTTGGCATGGCGCGAATTCTTGCAGTGTGCACGCGAATTGATTCGGGTGGCCCGGGCGTCCATGACCGAGCAAGCCCTCGAGCCAGCGACTGACTTTTTCATCTTCTACATTATTGCCCCCTATGGGCCTGAGGTGATCGCTGCAATGGGCATCGCCTATCGCTTCTTTGGATTGGCGGTAAGCCCAGCCCTCGCGTTGACCACGGTAGTGAATCCAATTACGGGACAGAATTTTGGGGCAAAACGCATCGACCGTATCGAACTGCTTTGGCACCGCCTGCTGCAGACCGCCGCACTGCTGAGTATCACAATGGGCTTGTTGTTCACGGTGTTTGGTGGTGCCATTGTCTCAGTTTTTACCGATAACATTATCACCTACGCGATGGCTGCCTTCTTCCTGCGACTGGTGATGTGGACAGTTGGCGGCTACGCGATAATGGCATCGCTGACGGGCATACTCTATGGGCTCGACCGGTCGAAGGCCGTCCTATTCATCAAGACGTTGCAGGTGCTGAGTTTCTATGTTTTGCCGATTTATGTTGCGGTCTCATTGTTGGGCGGGGTCGGCGTGGTCTATGCATGGGCAGTGGGTGACTTGCTAACCGGCTTGTTGGCCTACCTGCTTTATCGGTTCTGGGTGTTGCCGAAGCTGTTGCAACGCCGCTAGATGCTGCCAAACGCCGCGAGGATGGTCTGACGAAGCGAGGCAAAGGCAGCCGCACGGTGCGATATTGCGTCCTTGAGGGCCGGGGGTATTTCGGCAAAGGTTTTCCCGGTGGCGGCAGGTTGCAATCCGCCAAGAAGGGCCGCGACCGATGCTGCCGAGGGGACAAAAATGGGATCGTAGCCAAACCCTTGGGTGCCCCGCGGCGGAAATTGGAGATGCCCGGTTACGACGCCGGTGGCACAAAGCGTGATCGCACCGGTCTCAGGGTCTGTGAGGGCTTGGCCGGGGGCGAGACGAGGCAGAGTCCGCTCAAGGTGCTGGGGGATCACCAGGGCAAGGGCCGAGACAAAATGCGCGCGAATAACGGGCGGCAGGTCGGCCAGTGTGGGTATCGGAGTGGGGGCGGATGCGGATGCGGATGTTGGCAAAGCAACACCCGATGGTCTTTGTCGTTGCCATGCGAGCCGGCAGGCCTGTTCGATCCGTTGCATCCCGCCGGCAAAATCTCGATCGCCGCTGGCATTCTCTGCCCAGCGTGCCGACTCAACCCCCGGGGCTCCATTGAGCAAATCAACGCACAGTCCCGAATCATCGGCAAAGGCAGGCATCCCCGCCTTTGATGCACTGGTGGTTGCTTTCAAGATGGCGTTGTCGCGAAAGGTGCGCCCGGTTTCTTCAGGGGCGTCGATGCCAAGCTCTCCTGCGGTGTGCCATTGATTGGCGGTGATGATCCCGCGCGCGGGTTGCGCGTGCTCGGGGGCGGGCGACTGAAGGATAGCCTTCAGTTCGGGAATTTTGCCCGCATTGTGGGTGGCAATGACAAGGTTGGAAAAATGCAGCATAGGGCAGATAAGAAGAGAACGGATGTTCGTCTAGGCACGGTCGGGAAGGGGCGCAACGGCAGAGTGGAAGACGGATCACCGCCCGGCACGCCCCCGCCGCCGATAAGCAAAGGACGGGTAACCGTCTAGGCACGGTCGGGAAGGGGCGCGATGGCGGAGTGGAAGACGGATCACCGCCCGGCACGCACCCGCAGCCGATAAGCAAAGGATGGGTAACCGTCTAGGCAGGGTCGGGAAGAGGTGCA
>JAHZLG010000262.1 GCA_022599995.1 Alphaproteobacteria bacterium
GGATGGAGGCAATACTGATGGCGGCACGGATGGAGGCAATACTGATGGTGGCACGGATGGAGGCAACACTGATGGTGGCACTGATGGCGACAACACTGATGGTGGAGGCGGAAATACTGGTGTTATCGGGGTTGGTGATAGGGTAGAGTTCACTGTTTTTGATAGCGCAAACCTAAATATAGTCTCTAGCAGTTTTTCGAGTGATGGCACGCTAAACGGGGTATCGGGTTCCTTTGCGATGGCAGGGGGTGGGTCGCTTTCCACGTCGAATTATGTGGTAACGTCGATCAGTGGGACATGGGTGTTTGATGATGGCTCGCAATCCGTCGCTTTTGACTTCGGCGATCACGATCATCACGTCCTCGATTCAAATGACGGTGATCAAGGTGATGGCACAAACAGCGTCGACAGTGAAAGCACAGCGGCCTTCGAGCAAACTGCTACGATTCTGTATGACCTCGGCTAGTCGAGCTTGGGTGCACAGCCAGTGCCACAGAAAGGGCCGGGAGGCAAGACACCAGGGCAGGGCAGGGCAGGGCACTAGTGCGGACACGAGGACACGAGGACACGAGGACACCAGTGTTCAGTGTCCAGTGTTCTAGTGCCATTCACGGTGTCTTGAGTGTCACCCTGCTCGCACGATACCGCAACAACAGGCATAGTCACCGTAGGCGTGGACATGCTGGGCTTCGAACGCGCCGGGACGCAGACGCCTCGCCCCTATGCCTTTGCGGTATCGGATGCCGCCCCGTCGGATACTGCCGGATCGGATGCCGCCCCGTCGGATACTGCCGGCTCGGTTACGGACTCCAATTGCCGCTGCCACATCGTCGCATACAACCCATTGTGGGACAACAACTCACGGTGCGACCCCGACTCAACCTCGGAACCGCCCTCGAGCACCACGATCTTCTCGCTGTGCACCACCGTCGATAGCCGGTGCGCAATCACCAAAGTGGTCTTGTTTACCGACAAATCATCCAAAGCCCGTTGAATCTCGCGCTCGGTCGCGGTGTCCAAAGCTGAGGTCGCCTCATCGAACCCCAAGATCGGCGGATTCTTCAAAATCATGCGGGCGATGGCAACCCGTTGCTTTTCGCCCCCGGAGAGCTTCAACCCCCGCTCGCCAACTTGCGTTTCATAACCCTCGGGCAGTGAGGAAATAAAGCTGCCAATCTGCGCCGCCTCGGCCGCCTGCTCGACCTCGGCAAATGACGCCGCCGGACGCCCATAGTGCACATTGTACCCAATCGAGTCATTGAACAGCACCGTGTCTTGCGGCACAATCCCAATGCTTGACCGCAGGGCAAGCTGGTCAATCTCCCGAATGTCGACGCCATCGATGGTGATCCGGCCGCCCTGAACATCGTAAAACCGGAACAGCAACCGCATGAGGGTCGACTTTCCCGACCCCGAGGGGCCAACCACCGCGACCCGATGGCCGGCGGGAATCTCAAGGTTAAAATTCGACAGAATCTGCCGATCGGGGTTGTAGGAAAAGTCGACGTTCTCGAAGCGGATCGTGGCGGGCTTGTCCAGCTGGAACGGACGCGGTGTCGCAACGTTCTTCACCTCTACATTCTGCTCGAGGAGCGAAAACATGTCGTCCATATCGGTCAGGCACCGTCTAATCTCGCGATAGACGAACCCCAAGAAATTTAGTGGTGCATAGAGCTGCAACAGGTACGCATTCACCAAGACGAATTCGCCGATGGTCATGGTGCCCTCGGTAACCCTGAGGCCCGCCATCACCATCAAGATAACCAACCCGACCGAAATGATCAGGCTTTGCCCAATGTTCACCACCGATAACGACTGAATGCTCCGCACCGAGGCGCCCTCGTAGCCCTTCATTTTCGCTTCGAAACGCTTCGCTTCGTACTCTTCGTTGTTGAAGTACTTCACGGTTTCGTAGTTCAGCAGGGCATCCACCGATCGGGCATTTGCATCGGCATCATACTCGTTCATCACGCGGCGGAACTTCAACCGCCACTCGGTCGCGCGCAACGAAAAGAGGATGTACGCCGTAATCGTGGCAAAGGTTACGAAAGCAAACCAGAACGAGAAAAAGGCCCACAGAATGCCGCAGACCAACAGCACCTCGATCAGGGTCGGAACGATGTTGAACAGAGCAAAGGTCAGCAGGAAATCAATGGCTTTGGTGCCCCGTTCGATCACGCGGCTCAGTGCTCCGGTGCGGCGTTCCAGGTGAAAGCGCAAAGAAAGGTTGTGCATATGCCGAAAGCAGGTCAGGGCTATTTCCCGCATGGCTTGTTGCCCGACCGGGGCGAAGGTCCAATCGCGAAGTTCCTGCAAGACCACCTGCATGACCCGTGCCGTGCCGTAGGCGAGGATCAGCCCCAATGGCAGTGCCACCAACGCGGTTACCGTTTCATGGCCGGGGTTGTTCACGCCAAATGCGTCCACACTGCGGGCGAACAGCAACGGAACGACCACACTGACTAAGCGCGACCCGACCAAGCCAAGCATGGCAATAAAGACCAACAGCCGCACGCGGGAATCCGCCCAGAGAAACGGCAGCATAGAGATCCACACGCGCCCTTGTCGGCGGCGTGCTTGTGCGCCTGCTGCTTTTGATTCTTGCGATTCTTTTGATTCTGTCGTGGCCATTAAGGAGGGCACCTGTGCGGTAGGGGTTTGGGAAATTCGACGAAAAGACGGTTAGCGGTCAGCGATCGGGACAAAGTCGCGCGGCTTGTCACCAATGAAGAGCTGCCGCGGGCGTCCGATCCGTTGCGTGGGGTCGGCGATCATTTCTTGCCACTGCGCCACCCACCCCGAGGTGCGCGCCAAAGCAAACAGCACCGTGAACATCGATGACGGGAAGCCGATGGCACGAAGAATGATGCCCGAGTAAAAATCAACATTCGGGAACAGCTTGCGGTCGACAAAATAGGGATCGTCGAGGGCGATCTTCTCGAGCTCGATGGCCAGGTCGAGCAGGGGTTCGTCCTGCACTCCTAGGGCGTTCAAGACTTCATGGCACGACTCGCGCAGCACGGCGGCACGGGGGTCATAGTTTTTGTACACACGATGCCCGAACCCCATCAGGCGGAAGGGGTCGTTCTTGTCTTTGGCGCGTGCGAGAAAGTCGGGAATGTTCTTCTTGTGTCCGATGGCCTTGAGCATGTTCAACACGGCTTCATTTGCGCCGCCGTGGGCGGGCCCCCAAAGGCAGGAAATCCCTGCCGAGATGCAGGCAAAGGGATTGGCACCACTCGAGCCGGCGAGGCGAACGGTCGAGGTGGAGGCATTTTGCTCGTGGTCGGCGTGGAGGATAAAGATACGCTCCATGGCACGCGAGACCTCGGGGAGGATGGTGAGCGGCTCGGTTGGCACCGCAAAGGTCATGTGCAGAAAATTATCGACATAGGACAACGCATTCAGCGGGTAAACCGGCGGCTGCCCCTTATGGTATTTGTAGGCGAGGGCGGCGATGGTGGGCATCTTCGCGATCATCCGTATCGAGGCGGTATGGCGTTGCTCGGGATCGTTGATGTCGAGCGAGTCGTGATAGAAAGCCGACAGCGCGCCAACAACGGCGACCATGATCGCCATAGGATGCGCATCACGGCGGAAGCCACGGAAGAAGTACTGCATCTGCTCGTGCAACATGGAGTGCGCCGTAATGTTCGCGTCATACTCATCGAGCTGTTGCTGGTTCGGCAGCTGGCCATTCATGAGCAGATAACACACCTCAAGGTATTTGCACCGCTTCGCAAGGTCTTCGATGTTGTACCCACGATGCAACAGCATTCCTTTGTCGCCATCGATGTAGGTGATCCCCGACTCGCACGACGCCGTGGAGGTGAACCCCGGGTCGAAGGTAAACATGCCGGTTTTTTTGTA
>JAHZLG010000263.1 GCA_022599995.1 Alphaproteobacteria bacterium
CGCCTTCAGTAAGGAACACCCTGTGAAAGGACGAAACCACCGTGATGCTTTTGCGTCTTCTTCCAGAAGGATATTGTCGATTGTTATTTTGCTTGCGACGCTCGGCCTCGCAAGCCTTTGCTGGTTCGTGTTTCCGGTGCCTTACCGCTACCCGTCCGAGCAGGTGCAACAGTTGCCCAGGAACCTTGTCCTAACGCAACAATCGATAACCGAGGCGTTACGTCGCGACCAAGACAATGCCGATCTTTGGTTGCTCCTGATAAGTACCTACGAAGAATTGGGACAACATGAGTTGTCTCGTGAAACACTGCGCCATGTCCGAACCCTGCTTGCCCCACCCACGCAAGGTGCTGGGCTGCGGGCGGATGTTGCGATTCCCCAGCCTCAGGATGGTGAGACAGCTCCGCCTCCCCCCGATCTTGCAAAATGGCTGACGATCCTCCAGCTCGAAGCAGTTGCCGAGATGCGGAGCAACCAGGGAAAATTAACCCCTGAGGCACGCCAATTGCTCGGGACGATATTATTCCACGATCGAAACAATATCGCAACATGGGAGCTTTACCTGCGCGGACTCGTGCATGAAGGCAATGGCAATCAAGCCCAAGCCGTTCTAGCCTATCTCGTTTTGAGATCGGACATACCTGCATCGCTTGAACAGGCCTATCGTGATATGATACAGTCGGCGATGCGCGATAGTGCTGACAACTAAATAAATCAGTGCTGCCCACGTACCACGGAAGCGTCTGATCTGCTCGGTCGCGGCCTCTCACTTCAAGATTGCGGCATGAACAAGTCATTCCTGAGCGATATTCTTCTGAACAACCACGGTCAGATAGTTTTTCAGCAACCCTCCTTGTTTAGCTTCTTTCACGATGGGGTGCCGTATCTTGTTCAAGCCGTGAATTGCCGTATCACCCGCAACGGCGAGGCGATCAATGAACGCCACGTGCGCGTGATTGGCATTCTTGGCCATGCACCGCTGGCAATCGCCCGCACCCCAGTTTTGTTCGAACGCCTCACGCGCCTGTTAGATAATGTGTCGCTGCGTCACAAATTCGTTGATATTGTCCTCAACCAACATCGCCTTGCCATCAAAATATACGAAACGGCGATTACCGGCCCCTTTAATGATACGGAAATGCTCATGCGCGTCGCGGTCGAAGGGGTGCTAATAGATTCGGACATCGTCTATGAGATCAGGGGGATCATTGACGCTGGAAAAAACCTCCCCGGTGTGAGGGTGTGACCTGATGCGCATAGAAGGCACAAGAGCTCCCACCATCGAGGGCGCTGGAAGGAAAAAGAAAACGCAATCGACGTCGCCCAGCTTCTCGATGGAGAGGTCAGCAGGTGCTGCCGCAACCACGCGAACCGCCCCAACCGAGTCCCCCCTGTTCATTGAACCACAAGATGCCGTCGACCCCGACGAGCAACGGAAACAACAGCAGCACGTGGAAATGCAATGTTAGACAGCCTCGACCACCTTTATGTGGCAACCCTTACCGGGGTGATTGATATGGCAACAATCAAACGCATTCAAGCCCAACTTGCTGAGCAACAACGCAGCCGCGACGAGGGAGTCGCGATCGGGGGCTCAGAAGCACTTCAAGACATATCGGAAACGCTCGCAGAGATCGAAACACGCCTCGCGGTCGAATTGGCCAAACGAAATGTCGCCCCCTCATGATCTCGTTTCTTTTTTTGTTTATCGGGCTCGTGATGCTCGTGGGTGGGGCTGAATCGGCTTTCCGCGGTACCGTTTCGATATCGCAACACTTGAAACTTTCCAAAGGGTTTGTCGGCCTCGTCATTCTTGGTTTTGGCACATCACTCCCGGAGCTCTTCGTCTCGAGTTTTGCAGCCCACGAAGGGCGGGGCAGTATTGCCCTTGGCAATGTGACTGGCAGTAACATCACCAATATCTTGCTTATTCTGGCGGCAGCTCTGCTGATTTTCCCGCCGAAGAAAACCCTGTCGATGCAAGGGTTGTTCAAGCCGCAAGAAGCAATTGCGATCATGGCGGCCACCGGCGTGTTTATCGTTTTGGTGCACCTGAATGGCTTTTCCTTCGCGATGGGGATCATCCTTGTCGCGACCCTTCTTTCCTACCTGTTCTTTGACTGGCAACGCTCGCGGACCTCCAAGAACAAAACAGAGGAAGAGAAGGCCGATACCGATACCGATGCCGATGCAGAGCCGATGCCTTTCCTCTGGGCGTTTTCACTGTCCGTGCTGGGTTTGGTGCTTCTATTTATCGGGTCACAATTTTTTGTCCAAGGGGCAAGCGACCTCGCCGCCCTGATCGGCGTGCCGACTGGAATCATTGGACTGTCTATCACGGCCATTGGCACGTCCCTGCCGGAGCTCTCCGTCGCGCTTTCTGCCTCACGGAAGGGAGAGTACAGCGTCGTCATTGGCAACGTGCTGGGCAGCTGTCTGTTCAACCTGCTTGCTGTAACTGGTGTGGCAAGCCTGATAGCCCCAATCCACCCCGGAGAAGAGCTCTTCCTGCACGTTACCTATGTCCTGCCGGTAGCAACCGCTGCCGCCCTGGTGGTCATCTATTTTCTGCGGCAGATCGCAAGACCTGCCGGGTTTCTGCTTATGATTAGTTTTTTTGCCTGGCTGAGTTTTTTGTCGGTGCAAGCTGGTTAGCAAACCAAAGGGCACCTAAGGCAATGGCAAAAGACACAATGCCGAGCCCCGCCGCATCATACTCACGACCCGGAAATTGCGACAGATTGTATATTGCCAAGGGCAATGTTTGTGTCTTGCCGGGGATGTTGGCGACAAACACTACTGTCGCCCCAAACTCGCCCAAGGCACGACTGAACCCAAGCACAACGCCCACAATCAGTGATGGCTTGATGAGCGGCAGGATGATGTAAAAGAAAACGTGCTTGTCCGATGCGCCGAGCACGCGTGCGGCGTCCTCCAGGTCGGCATCGACTGATTCAAACCCTAAGCGGAAGGCACGAACCATGAGCGGCAACCCCATGATGCCCGCCGCCAATGCCGCCCCATACCAGTTGAAGGCAAATGAAAACCCCGTGGTGCTCTCGATGAATTGCCCAATCGGTCCTCGGGGGCCGAACGAAAGCAACAAGATATAGCCAATCACGACAGGTGGAACCAACAACGGTAGGTGCACCAATCCATCAACAAGCGATTTGCCAATAAAGTTTTTGCGCGCAAGCAACCACGCAAGGAGCAATGCGGGAATCGTGCCACCCAGCGTGGCAAGCATCGAGACACGCAAGCTCAACCAGAGAAGGTCAACGGTGAGTGCTGAGAATAAAGTGTCAAGCATTGTGCAAGGACGAACAAGGAAGAAAGCGACGTGTAACCATTAATGGGGATGGCTAACCGAAGGGCATTGGACAGTGGGCTATCATAGACAATAAGTCTGTCATAGCTGTGACTTTTCGAAAAAAAGACGTCATGGTCGACGAATGGCTAGCGGGGCAAGCCCTGCTGACCGGGTTGGCACCGGGATTTTGCGGTGTCCTGCTCGGGCTGTTTCCCTGCGATCTGTATCGCGATACAGGCTCCTGTGCTCTTTTTAGGGGTTTCCCTGCGATCCGCGTCGGAACGCGCCTTCCCGCGCCTCTTCGGGGTTTCCTGCGATCCGCGTCGGAATCCATGTTCCCGCGTCTCTTCGAGGTTTCCCTGCGATCCGCGTCGGGAGTCCTATTCCCGTGTCTTGCTCGGGCTGTTTCACGTGAAACGTGTCGGGAGTCTTATTCCCGTGTCTTCTCGGGGTTTTCCTGCGATCCGCGTCGGGAGTCCTATTCCCGTGTCTTCTTGGGGTTTCCCGTGAAACGTGTCGGAAGGTATGTTCCCGCGCCTCTTCGGGGTTTCCCTGCGATCCGTGTCGGAATCCATGTTCTCGTGCCTCTTCGGGGTTTCCTGCGAGCCGTGTCGGGAGGCACGTAGCTATGGATATTTTGTGATTATCTTTGCCATTCCCACAATGAGAGATGATGCTTTGGGGTCGGGTTAACGTCATTCACACCTGCACCCGATAAAGATACTTGCCATTATGTCACTTCTCGCATCGTGGCCAAGGACACGCGCCAGCTAGGCGTCATTGGTCATGCACAATCAGGTTCAAGGAAGATCAAACCCAGCCTGAACAAATTGCTGACCAACGGAAGCCGACAAAAAGAGGTGGTAGATTTCCTCTCCTGTATTGCTCCACGCCATGGCACCGTAGAGCACAGGTGGAAAAAGATGCAGAATGGACAGTGCAGGAAATTCAGCGTTGACATCACTGCGATAGACAAACCCAAGCGGCACGGCCTGCGACTTTATCGCGAGGGTGGTGGCCCGGACGTGCGGGAAAAATACCAACCGGTCGTACAATTCGGTATGAACCCCTAGTGTCTCCAATGCACGCGTGGCGTGAACTCCAGCGGGGGCGAGCACCGGATCCGCCATTGCGATGCGTTTCGCCTGCCGCAGCAACGTGATGGTTGCCTGAGGGGGCAATAAGCCAGCATTGCCGGCTTTTTCTGGGTGCACGGTGGTGGATCGCGACCTCTGCCCTACAGTTGCCTGCGAGACCTGCGAGGTCTGCGAGCCCTGCGAGACCTGCGAGGTCTGCGAGCCCTGCGAGACCTGCGAGGTCTGCGAGGCATGCGAGACCAGCACGAGCCGGTTGCGGACGAAGTCTCCCTGAAACTGTGCTTTTGCCGCATGCTTGTCCAGCCACTCGATCCATTCATAGTTTGCCGACAGAAATAGATCGGTGGGAATGCCGTGAGATACGCTTCGCGCGAGTTGCCCTGAGCTTCCAAAGATAATGGTGATATGAGGGCGTCCGTCTTGCGCAGCAGTTTTGTTGAGCGCCTCAACCGCGGGGGAAAGCACTGGCTGAAGCGATGCCGCAGCAAGCACCGTCACCGAATCCTGCGCATGAACCGGTATGAGCCGTCCAAAACAAAACAAGCCAACGAAGAAAAACAGGCGCATCGATGAGACGATGGCCCTTTGGTGCGTGCCAAAGAAGCGCGATGACATAAGGGATGAGAGGAACATAACGCAAGGCAGGGGGGAAAATGAGTGAAAAACGCAAGGCACGGGACAAGATGCTCGCGACTTATTCTTTGCGGGCACAATCGTCCTTACCCACCGAGCGATCAATGGCGGAATCGGGCGTGCTGGTTTTGCTCTGGGGGCGTGTTTTACGTGACACGCGCTCGTGGTGCAGACCTGTCTCGTCTAGGCATCGTGCAGGGCAATCGCAAGCCCGTTTCACGTGACACGCGCGACGTCGAGCAAGAGCAATTGTCAGTACTCACGCATCGTGATCATGAAGGGGTGGAGGCGGTGAGATGATTGTTTGAGCGGAACTATCGGAGGCGCGATCAAACACGATCTGATAAAAACATGAAGGCCTTCCTGTGTGGCACGCGATCCCCCCCGTTTGCGTCACAACGGCCAGCAGGCTGTCCTCATCACAGTCTAGCCTCAAGGAATGCAGTTTTTGCGTGTGCCCAGATGTCTCACCTTTGTGCCAGAGGCACTGACGGCTTCTTGACCAATACCACATTTCCCGACTCTCTATCGTGCGTTGCAAGGCTTCTTTGTTGCTCCAGGCCTGCATAAGCACCTCCTTGGTGTGAAAACATTGCACAATCACAACGATTAACCCCTGATCGTTGAAGCGCACGCCCTCAATCCAGTGTGCCCCCAGCACTGTTTCCTTATCCATCAAGCTTTTCCAAGGTACCGATCGAGCCCCTTCGCCAAGTCGGCGGCCAAATCGTGCTTGTCCTCAAGCCCCAAATAAATCCGCAGGAAATGCCGCTGCGGGTGATCGCCATAATAGGCTTTTTCACTATCATAGGCAGAATCTTTATTTTCTACCGAGTCTTTGCCGTCGGATACATTTGTATCACTGGCATGAGCACGTTTGGGACGGAAGGGAACAAGCAGGCTTTCGTAGCCTCCCCAGCTGAAACCCATGCCGTAAAGCGACAAATCGTCCAGCATTGCGGCCAAGCGCTTGCGTGGTTGCGGGTGCAAAACAAAAGCAAAAAGACTAGCAGCACCGCTAAAGTCACGCTTCCAAAGCGCATGATCGGGGTGAGAAGGGAGGGCTGGCCAAAGAACACGCTCGACGGCTTCATGCTTCTCGAGCATTTCGGCGATGTGATAGGCAGTCGCTTCATGCCACTGCAAACGGGGAAGCAATGATCGTATGCCACGGGCAATCAGTGCTATGTCATCTCCACTAGAGTGCGCCCCGTACAACCGACGATAGCGATGAAGGGAGGCATTAAGCTTGGGGTCGCGACTGGCCGCAAACCCCATCAACACATCGGCACACCCACCCGGAAATTTGGTCAAGGTCTGCATGGTAATGTCGACCCCGTGATCAAGCGGGCGGAAGTAGACCCCAGCAGCCCACGTGTTATCGATCACGCTGATAATGTTTCGCGGTTTGGTCACCGAAGTGATAGCGGATACATCGTGCAATTCGAAGGTTTGCGACCCGGGGCTTTCCAGCCAAATGAGCTTCGTTTCTGGTTGAATCAGATCGGCAATCTCGGCGCCGATGCGGGGGTTGAAATACGTAACGCTAACTTGTTTCGGTATCAGAACATCGTCACAAAATGATCGTGAGGGATGATAGGCGTTGTCTGTCACGAGGATATGATCCCCGGGTCGGACAAAGGTCTCTAAGGTGCAAGCAATGGCCGCGAGACCCGAAGGGTATAAAACCGCGTCGGTGGCTCCTTCTAATGCGGCGACGAGTTTTTCAAGCTCGTCGCTGGTCGGCGTGGCAAACCGGCCGTATTGGTAGGGAAACGGAAGCCGCTTTTCAAAATGATCAAGAGAAGGGTAAAGAATGGTCGACGCCCGCCACACCGGGGGATTGACCGCACCTTCGTATCGATCTGGATCGCGCCCTACGTGGGTGAGTTGAGTCGAAAGGGCTGAGGAATCATCGGTCATAGCAGTCTTCGGCGGCAAGAGAAATTTCCATACGGGATCACAGAGGGCGAGGTGAGAACGATGCAAGAGCAAGCCCCTGATACTGTGGCACCGTGACCCTAATTACCGGCGCGGACTTCTGCAAGTTCCTCCCAATGCGTGGAATACCGCGGTGATCGCCCCGATTGACGCGGCGTCCACTTGGAAGAAAGAGCGACTGTCGCAGGTGCAATCACGCGATCCCCATACTGATCGGTGAGGGCATCGATGGCACGCATGACCGAAGGTGACGCAACCGGCTCGGGGTCCCACATATCGTCTTGCCAATCATGGGGGGCATCATCATTATCAAGATGGATGAGATCAGAAAGCAGAATCCCTGTTTTTTTGTATCGATAACCCGGTTCGAATGCCGATGCGAGCAGTTGGCGGGCATGCACCGTCAGAACACGGCTATCGGCAGTGGGGTAAGGTAACGGCAAAGAAGCCATGAGACGAAGCTGCGGCTGATCTTTCCGAAAACGATTCGTTCGTGCAAAAACGGTCAGTTTTGTTGCAACGGCATCCAGGCGGCGAAGCCGTTCGCCTCCGCTGCTCACGTGTCGGGCAACCGAGGCGAGCACATCATCGAAATCGGTGACCATATGCCCGAACGAGCGCGACACAAGAATTTGTTGTTGCGGCTTAGGGGGGCGATCAGTGGTATTGGTGCCGCGAAGCTCGGTGACGACACGTGCCAAAGACACGCCAAAACGTTTGGTGATCATACGCATGTCCGCACGCTTGAGGTCACCCGCACTATAAATACCTAACCCCTGTAGCTTGGGCGCAAGCTGTCGGCCAACGCCCCAAACCGCCCCAACATCGACGCTGTTCATCAATTCGATGCTAGAGGGGCAGCCGAGGTCGTGCAGCAGGTGAACGCCACGAGGTGATTTTTTTGCCGCGGTGCCCGCAAGCTTTGCCAATGTTTTGGTTGGTGCCACGCCGATGGAAACCGGAATGCCGACCCACGTCGCGACTGTTTCCCTGAGGCTGTCTGCGAAATCCGCATGATCGCTTGCGGGCAAGCGACGAAGGTCAAGAAATGCCTCATCGACGGAGTACATTGTGGTTTCAGGCCAGCACGTCTGCAGCGTCGCCATCACCCGCTTAGAAATATCGCCGTAAAGCGAGAAATTCGATGAAAAGCACTGCACCTGATGTTGCTGGAACAGTGCTTTGTATTTGAAATAAGGTGCCCCCATCGGCACGCCGAGCGCTTTGACCTCATTCGACCGCGCCACCGCGCACCCATCGTTGCAGGAAAGCACCACGACCGGCTTGTCATGAAGATCGGGACGAAAGATGCGCTCACACGAGACAAAGAAATTGTTGCAGTCGCAAAGGGCATACATGCAAGACGCTCGGCCAACGGGGAAAGGGATCAACCATGGTTCACGTGAAACGCTCGATGGGACAAGCGGGCAAGCGGGCAAGCAAGCCAGCAAGCCAGCAAGCCAGCACGCAAACTAAACCTGACGAA
>JAHZLG010000264.1 GCA_022599995.1 Alphaproteobacteria bacterium
AGTCGGATCCATCCCCTCTTCGTCGTGATGTCCGGTGATCATGGCACGATATGGAGCAATGCGTTGCTGCCACGACCGACGCTTCTCGGCGCGGTCGGCACCAAGGAAAGGAGAGATTGCCTGAATCAGTGCCGCATCCGTGAGGTCGTCGTTGACGATTTCTTCCACGATCTTCTGCCGTGCCAGGATATTCACGACCGAGATGAAGGGCACATGGAGCAAGCGCTTGCCTAGCCAAACATTTGCCTTCGATGTTTTGTAAATGTTCACGATCGGGATGCCTGCCACGCACGCCTCGGTGACCACGGTGCCTGAGGCACCAATCGCCGCATCGCAGGTGAGAAAGGCGCGAAAACGGTCGCTTTCGGCTGTGGGTACCGTGCAAGGCATAGACAGGGATCGAGCTTGGTCGCGCACAGTATCCTCGCGCGCTTTTATGGTAGGGATAATCACTTCAAGTGCGGGGATCATCCGATGCAGCTGGTTGGCGGTTTGTATCAGGATCGGCAACAGCAGAGCCACCTCTTTGCGACGACTGCCCGGCAGCAAGCAGAGGGATATGCTTGCTCGGGGTGCTGCTCCCTCACGGTGTCCGTCACCCGCAACCAGCTCGCGATGGTTATTCCGATAGTCTTGAAGCCGCCTGAGCAGGGGGTGGCCGACAAAATAGCACGGCAAGTCGCCAAACAGCCTCGTTTCAAACGGAAACAAGGTCAGCATTATGTCATAAGAGCGGGCAAACGACTGGGCGCGTCCTGCACGCCAAATCCAGACAGTGGGGGCAACATAGTGCACCAACCGCCCCTGCCACTTGCGCCGCCGCAACCCCTTAGCCACCATCAAGGAGAAGTCAGGCAAATCAGCAGTGACGACAAGGTCGGGGGCAACAGCCAAAACGTGATCGACGAATTGCTTGCGCAGACGAAGGACATTCGGCAGGTGCTTTAACGCCTGCACCACTCCGATAATGCTCAGTTGCTCGCTATCAAAGATCGGGACGAGCCCCGCCTTCACGCTTTGCTCCCCGCCGATGCCGGTCACGCGCAGGTCGCGTCCGCCATCAGGCAGCTTCTCACGCAACGAGCGCAACAGATCAGCGATCAGGGCATCCCCTGAGGGCTCGCCACTCAGCACGACAATGTGTTTCACGCGTGGTGTGCCTTTTCATCTGTTCGGATCACAGGTATCACCCTGGCAACGCTTACAGAGGGAAGAGGGAGAGCAGGGGAAGGGCAGGGCAGGGGCCGGGGCAACGGTCAACGGGCAACGGTATACATAACCCTCAACAACCCGTGCAGAGGCTATGACGTGAAAAATCGCCGCTGTGCCCATCGATACCCTGCAATAAGGATGAGAATCGCCACCAGCAACAGCGTAGAGAGAGCATTGATATGCGGGCTGAAACCCAATCTTATCGAGGAAAACACCTGCATCGGCAGTGTCGTCGTGCCGGCACCACTGGTGAAGGTAGCAATAATAAGATCATCAAAAGAAAGGACAAAGGCGAGCAACCACCCCGTCACCAAAGCCGGTATCAATTGCGGAATGACCACGGCGATAATCGTCCGACTTTTCGATGCCCCCAAATCAGCAGCAGCTTCCTCACAGGAGCGGTCCATCGCATGAAGCCGTGCTCCAACGACCAGCGTCACAAAAGCCACGGCAAAGGTGGTGTGCGAAACAATAATCGTGATCAATCCGCGCTCAGAGGGAAACCCCAGCAATTGCTCGGACAAGATGAACAGCAGGAGCAACGACACGCCGGTAATCACCTCGGGCATCACTAACGGAGCCGTGGTCAAAAAGCCAAGCAACAAACGGAACCGCTTCCTCCGCTGGAGATACCATGCCGCGATTGTCCCCAGCAACACGGCAATCAACCCCGCCAAAGTCGCGATCAATAACGAGTTAAAAAAGCTTTCGAGAAACCGAGTTTCATGAGGCAACTGTAGATAGTGCCGTACTGAGAACCCTCCCCACACCGTCAACCGGTCAGAGGCGTTGAACGAGTACACGATCACGTAAAGGACTGGGCCCATCAAAAACAGCCCAGCAAAAGCCAACACCGCGCGGGGCAACCATCGGTGAAACAAAGTGGGGAGGTGGGCAGGCAAAGCGTTCACAGGGTTCTCAACTTTCGAAGGCGGATGAAGGCGCTCAGTAAGATGGGCAACAGCAGGCTGAATACAGGGCTCAGTAGCGGAATTGCATGGTTTTATCGATGTAATTGCGTACCAGCAGGATTGGCAAGATCACGACGACCAAAAGCACAATGGACAGGGCCGCGGCAGTCGGCCAGTCGCGCGATGTGAAGAAGGTCAACCAGATGGTTCGCCCCACCATGATGGCGTCAGTGCCACCGAGCAATTCGGGAACAACGATGTCGCCTGAAACAGGGATGAACACCAAAAGCCACGCCGCCAAAAGCCCGGGAACACAAAGCGGCAAAACGACCGAGACAAAATAGCGTCCCGGCTTTGCCCCCAAATCGCGTGCCGCGGCGTATAGCTCCCGCGGTATCCGCTCGACTGCGACGTAGATCGGAAAGACCGCAAAGGGCAGGTAGGTGTAGACCAGTCCAATCACCATGGCGCGATCGTTATCGATGAGGTCAAAAGGCCCCAACCCCATGTACCCGAAAACCGTGTTGATAAGCCCAGTGTTGCGCAAAATGCCAATCCACGCATAGACCCGAACCAGGAATGAGACCGTGAAGGGCAACACCATTAAGCCGAGGAACAGAAGGTGCCATTGTTTCGGCAGGGCATTTATCGACAAGGCAATCGCCAACCCCGCCACAGAGGTGATGCTTGCCGTGATCAACGAGATGCGCAGTGCATTGAGCACACTGAACCCAAACACCGGGTCGTCCACCACGTTGAAATAGGATTCAAACGAAAGGGAGATTGTCAGCGAGAAAAAATCGGCGTCCCATCCAAAGATATGCAGAAATGGCGGGATAGCACTGGCGGGCACCGTCAGGCTGATATAGCCAATGATCAGCATGGGGAGCAAAAAAAGGATAACCAGCCACACCAACGGTAACATGAGCACCGTTTGCGGAATCAGGTTGCGGGCATGGCGTTGCCCCACCCCTTGCAGCCGCTTCCAAAGCGGCGCACGGAGGGCACGTTGCCAGGTCTGATGTGCCATCACTTTTCTCCTTGAGGGTGAGGATTCAGCGTGCAGGAACTCTCATATGGGCAAGCGGGCTGGAGGTGGTGTCTTTTGCCGCATCGGTGATGCAGGGGACGTTATCGCATCGGGATGCAGGGGGCGTTATCGCATCGGGGAAGCAGGGGACGTTATCGCATCGGGGAAGCAGGTGGCGTTATCGCATCGGGGAAGCAGGTGGCGTTATCGCATCGGGGAAGCAGGTGGCGTTATCGCAT
>JAHZLG010000265.1 GCA_022599995.1 Alphaproteobacteria bacterium
GGATGCTTGCGCAGCTCTGTTTGCGCTTCGATTCACATCAGTTAGGTAATGCGGCATTCGGAGACAGTAGTCTCCCAAGACCCAATTCCCCGCGTCCAGCACCCAGCACCCAGCACCCAGAAATCTGTTGGGGGAAGCGGATGCTTGCGCAGCTCTGTTTGCGCTTCGATTCACAACAGTTGGGTAGTGCGGCATTCGGAGGTAGTAGTCTCCCAAGACCCAATGCCCCGCGTCCAGCACCCAGCACCCAGAAATCTGTTGGGGGAGGCGGATGCTTGCGCAGCTCTGTTTGCGCTTCGATTCACAACAGTTAGGTAGTGCGGCATTCGGAGGCAGTAGTCTCCCAAGACCCAATGCCCCGCGTCCAGCACCCAGAAATCTGTCCTATGCGACCGAGTCGGTCGATCGGCACTGCCGAGCGTTGCGCAACACGACCATCACGTGCTTTTCAATCACACGCATCGTTTGCTAAGCGGACAGTCGATCGTAACCCCGAGGCAATGGCCTCCAACCCGTCCTGAGCGGATGCCAGCCAGATAATACGACAGTCGTTTTCGGGGGTGTGCTTCCTGATCCACGTCTCTTGCCGTTTGACATAGTTACGCGTGTTTTTTGCGATGGTCGCAAGTGCCTCCGTCTTTGCGCTTTGGTGCTTTTGCATCGCACGGATTTCAGCAACCCCTAGGGCTCGTTGCAACGGATGATTGGCAGGAGACTCGGGCAACATCCGCACCTCCTCACAAGCACCGGAGTCTAGCATCGTACGCAATCGTGCCTCGCAATTGGCGTAGATTCTTGCGCGGTCGGGCATCATCACAATCCAGAGCACATCATAGGCCAAACGTGCCACCTTCGTGTTCGTTGGCAAATGCCCCGACTGATCTTCTGTGGCGGTGTCTGTGGCAGTCCCTGAATCACCACGCACACCTTCACCACGAACGCCCTCACCACGAACGCCCTCACCACGAACGCCCTCACCACGAACACCCGAAGACTGCGATGACAGGGCGTAGTACGCGGCCAGCTCCCGTCCTGTTTGCACGTACACCTCCCATTGGCGTTGCGTGCGTTGTCGATCGCGGTGCTTCAGGCGCAAGGGGGCGGTCAGGTGGGCAATCTCTCGGTCAGCGTAGGCCGAGCAACGATCGCGCACCGCTTGGGGCACACTTGGCAAGGGATCAATGCCGTGGAACCACGTGTGGAGGTAGAACCCACTGCCTCCGCACACTATTGGCAGGCCTCCTCTTTCAAGCACGCGTTCGATCGCCGCATCGGCCAGCAAGGCCCAGCTCGAAGCCGTCACGGCAGGGTCGTGCAGCTCTTGAAAGCCGTAGAGGTGATGCGGCACTGCCTGCTCGTCTGCCACGGAGGGACGCGCCGTCAGCACCCGGAGCGGGGCATAGCACTGCATGGCATCGGCATTGATAATCTCACCCTGGTACTGTTTTGCCAAGGATATGGCGAGCCCTGATTTGCCACCCGCTGTGGGCCCGGTGATGACCAAGACTTGCGGACGAAGGGCATCCATCAGATGCCCCTAAGCACCGAGCAATTTGTCGGCACGCCCTAACGCCTCAACCAGCTGATCTATATCTTCTTTGTCGTTGTACATGCCAATGCTTGCCCGGGTCGTGCCGGGCACTGCCAGACACTCGATCAAGACCTCGGCACAATGGTTGCCTGCGCGTACTGCAACGCCCTCGTGGTCAAGCAAGGTGGCAAGATCATGGGGGTGATGCACCGGTGACGCCACGCCACCATAGAGCGAAAATGACAGCACCGGGGCGCGCGTCGCAGGGGTGGTTCCCGCAAAAGAAGGGCCATGCAAACGAAAGCGATTGTCGAATCGATCAGCAAGGGCTTGCTCGGCGTAGGCGGCAAGCAGGTGCTCGTGGCGATGCACCGCGGCAGGATCGCACGATTGGTAAAAATCGATGGCCGCGTGCATGGCTTGCGCCTGAATGATGGCAGGGGTGCCAGCTTCGAATTTATAAGGCAGCTCTGCCCATGTCGCGCCCTCGGTGCTGACCGAGGCGATCATTTCGCCTCCCCCCAAGAAGGGGGGCATGCGGTCTAGCCACGCCTCTTTGCCCCAAAGCACGCCAAGGCCAGTCGGGCCGTACAATTTGTGCCCTGTGAAAACGTAGAAATCTGCTTGAAGCTGCTGAACATCGATCGGCAGGTGCGGAGCAGCCTGACTGCCATCGATCAGCACACTTGCCCCGGCGCGATGGGCATCGGCGACCATGGTTTGCACCGGGTTCACGATGCCCAGCACATTTGACACGTGGGCAATGGCAACAAGGGCGGGCGACCGCTCGAGTTTCCGAGCAAAGTCGGCAAGGTCTATGGTGTGATCGTCGGGGTTGAGATCGACAAAATCAATCTGAATGTCGGGGATGCGCGCGCGGAGCAAAAACCACGGCACAATGTTCGAATGATGTTCTTGCTTGGTGACCAAAACACGGTCGCCGGGTTTGAAGGGGAAGGTGTTGGCAACCAGATTGATGGCAGCGGTCGCATTGCTTGTGAAGATGACTTCGTGGCGATGGGGTGCATTCACAAATCGCTGCACACGTGACCGTGCCGCCTCGTAGTGCTCTGTCGCCTGTGCGGCAAGCCAGTGGGCACCGCGATGGACGTTGGCATATTCCTGCTCCATGGCACGTGACTGGGCTTGTATGACGTCCAGTGGTTTCTGAGCGGATGCCGCCGAATCTAGGTATGCAAGGCGTTTGCCGTGCGGTTGCTGGGCGAGGGCAGGGAAGGCGTGCCGCCACGGGCTGGAACTCGGATGCGAAAATGTCATAAGCGGGGTAGAGCCTCGTGGGGGAAACAAGCACTTTCTTACACCATGGCGGGTCTCACTGACAGAGGCGAGCGGGCCAAGACGGCAGAGCAATAACAGCACGCCGCGACAGGCATATACCCCATAGGCTGAAGGTATCAGAAGGTATCAGGCTGCCTCACACCATTGCGACTGGCAACCGGAAGAAGGGTGAGTGGTATCCCGTGTCTTATGCAGTGATGCGCTCCCCCTATGCTCGCCGCGCCCTTTTTGCCATCCCGTGGCATCACGCCCCGTTAGACCCGCCGTGAGAGGAGGGGGAGGGGGGAGGCGCCTAGGCGCCTAGGCGTTGGGCAAAGAGGTTGGTGCGTGGTGCTCTGATCCTGCCAAACCAAGGCAATCCAGCCATGGCGACGCCGTGGCAGTAAGGAAAGAAGGCAAGTCTTTGGTCAGCATGGCTTGCTCGAGCAAGAGGGTCGCACGCGCCTCACTCATCCCGCGATGGCGCAGATACCGTAGTTGGGCGTGGTCGATACCGCCTATGGCGACTCCATGGGTGCACTCGACGTCACTGTGCCTGATGTCGAGCGACGGCTTCGCAATGGTGGTCGGAGCAGTGCGCCCTGCCTTCGTTTGCTCGTTTTTCGCATCGGCGGGGTCAGCCGGGGTGACCACAAAGCGCGTTGACTGTGCCGCATCGCTCCCCGTGGCATTGCGGGCGACCGATACCTTTGGCAGGTTAAACAGTTTTTGCCCATTGGCAGCCAAGCCGATCGTGGCATGATCGCTGGAAGTCTGAGGGGCGAGGTGAAATATATGGTGACTCGATTCGAGGTGGCACGGACGGTGGACGCAACGAATTCGCGTGTGCTGGGTGGTTGAAGCTCCCGGCGCGGTCAAGGCAACAACCGAGGCATGGCGTATCAACGGTTGTGTCTCCGCGAGGGCCGCATTGTGCGCACCGCCAAGGGCGACATAGCTGTTACATGTCGCATCGGCGGGCAGGATGATCAGATCGCTCCACAGGTTGCCGGTGGGGTGTGACAGGGCAGCCGCGTCCCACGAACGGACAACGTCCACGTGAATGCCGTCCTCGACC
>JAHZLG010000266.1 GCA_022599995.1 Alphaproteobacteria bacterium
ATCCCAAGAGCAACAAGGGACAGCAGAGAACAGCAAAAGCGACAGACACGTTGTCAGCAAGAAACAGGCAACGTCTTAATAGTCAAGCGTAGAAGATTCCCAAATCAATGACAAGTAACAGCCAACACGGGAGAGCAATCAGCGTGCGATCGTGGGGCGGTCGTGGTCGCCTCGATGCCTAGGCTTGCACGCCCGCATTGAGACCCTTCTCGATGCCCTTCAGCACCTCACGGGCAGCCAGGCAGATATTCGTGGCAGGGCCAAAAACAGCACCGACTCCTGCCTCGTAGAGGGCGTCATAATCGTCGCGTGGGATGACTCCTCCCACAACAACGAAAATGTCACCTGCCTCGGCGGCACGCAACCCCTCGATGACTTGGGGCACTAACGTCATGTGTCCTGCCGCTTGGGACGAAATTCCCACCACGTGCACATCGCCATCTAGGGCGCGGCGGACGAGCTCGTCAGGGGTCGCAAACAGGGGGCCAACATCGACATGAAATCCGAGGTCGGCGAAAGAAGAGGCAATCAAGCGCGCCCCTCGGTCGTGCCCATCTTGTCCGAGTTTCGCGACTAGCATGCGCGGCTGTCTTCCATAGCGGTCGGCAAAGGCAGCCACGGCGGCTTGGGTTTCCTGAAATTCGGGATCGTGTGCCCGCTTACTGCCATAGACTCCGGCGATGGGACGCGTGGAAGCGGTGTGCCTGCCAAACACCTTCTCCAACGCCAAGGAGATTTCGCCGAGGGTCGCCCCCGCTCGGGCGCAGACGACTGCGGCGTGCAGCAGGTTATCCCCAGCATCACTGCCCCTCGCCTCCGAGCTGGCAGTCGCTTCAAGCTGTTCGAGCCCTGCTTGCACGGCGGTCGCGTTTCGCTGCTGCTTCACGGCCTCGATCTGCGACACCTGCTGTTGCCGCACCGCGGTGTTGTCGATGCTGAGAATGTCATACTTCTGCTCCTCGCTATCGTTGGCATATTTGTTCACCCCAACCACCACTGTTTCGCCCTGCTCCATGGCGGCTTGCCGCGCAGCAGCCGTTTGTTCGATTCGCATCTTAGGGATGCCTGCCTCGATGGCCGCAGCCATGCCGCCGTGTTCATCAACTTCGGCGATCAGGCTCGTGGCCTCGTCGGCGATCTGCTTGGTCAACGCCTCGACATAATAACTGCCCCCGAGCGGGTCAACGACATCGCAGAGCCCCGCCTCGTGCTGCAATACCAGCTGGGTGTTGCGGGCAATCCGCGCCGAGAAAGGGGTCGGCAATGCGACCGCCTCATCGAACGAATTCGTATGCAGTGACTGCGTGCCGCCCAGCACGGCAGCCATCCCCTCGATGGTGGTGCGGAGAATGTTGTTCCACGCATCCTGCTCGGTGAGGGACACCCCCGAGGTCTGACAGTGCGTCCGCAGCATCCACGAGCGCGCGTCCTTTGCGCCGCGTGCCTTCATCGCCACCGCCCAAAGCTGGCGTGCGGCGCGCAATTTGGCGATCTCGGCAAAGAAATTCATGCCGATGCCAAAGAAGAACGACAGCCGCGGGGCGAAATCATCGATGGCGAGCCCGCGTGCCATGGCAGCATCGACATAGGCAAGCCCGTCGGCGATGGTATAGGCAAGCTCTTGCACGACGGTCGCCCCCGCCTCGCTCATATGGTAGCCCGAGATCGACAGCGAGTTAAATTTCGGCATGTGAGTGGCGGTGTAGGCAATAATATCGCCAATAATCCGCATGGACGGCGCAGGAGGATAAATGTACGTGTTCCGCACCATGAACTCTTTGAGAATGTCGTTTTGGATTGTTCCCGTGAGTTGATTCTGGGGCACACCTTGCCGCTCACCCGCCACAATAAAGAAGGCAAGGGTAGGAATAACGGCGCCGTTCATCGTCATCGACACCGATATGTCCCCCAAAGGGATGCCATCGAACAGGCGTTGCATGTCTTCCACGGTGTCGATGGCGACACCCGCCTTGCCAACATCGCCCTCCACCCGCGGATGGTCGGAATCGTACCCTCGGTGGGTCGGCAGGTCGAAGGCAACCGAGAGCCCCTTTTGTCCGGCTTTGAGGTTTGCGCGATAGAATTTGTTGGATTCTTCGGCGGTGGAGAACCCGGCATACTGTCTGATTGTCCAAGGTCGCCCTCGGTACATGGTGGCGCGGATGCCACGGGTGTAGGGATACACGCCGGGCACGGCACTGTCTGTTTCTGGAGGCAGATCGCCGGCACCATAGAGCGGCTTCACCGTCAACCCATCCTTGCTTAGTGGCGGTGGGGGTGTCCCCTTGGATTCTTGGGCGGCTTGTTGTTGCCACTGAGAATTGGACTCGGTGGCTTGCGCCGTCGCAGGGGCACGTATCGGCTGATCCCGACCTGAATTGGAGAGCGTCATCGGAGCCTTCTTCGAAAGGGACATCGAGGGAGAGGGGGGGAGTCGGGAGTCGGGAGGAATCGGGAGAGGGGAGGAGTCGGAAAAGGAGTCAAGGTTGGCTGTGGAATTCACTGCTCTTCATCGTGGTTACGACAAGAAAGGATAATTTGCTGCCGATAATGAATCAATGCCTCGCCGCATCCGCTGGGCTTGCGCAGGGGGTGTTCG
>JAHZLG010000267.1 GCA_022599995.1 Alphaproteobacteria bacterium
CAACCATGCTATTGACTACAGCAACCATGCTATCGGCCATAGCAACCATGCTATTGGCTACAGCAACCATGGTCGCCTTCGATGGCGACTGCTTTTCTCCTTTTCTCCTTCTTTCCTCGACCCCATCTGCAGATGCCTCAAGAAATTTCCAAACAAGACGCCATCGCCGCAGTGCGGCTTTTGATCGAATACATTGGCGATAATCCTGATCGTGAGGGCCTGATCGATACGCCCAAACGCTTCGTGGATGCGTGGGAGGAGCTGTTTGCAGGCTACAAAGAAGACCCGAAGGCAATCCTCGAGCGCGTGTTCGAAGACACCTCAGGCTATGACGATGTGGTGATATTGCGCGACATTGGTTTTGAGTCCATGTGCGAGCATCATATCCTGCCCATCATTGGTCGCGTCCATATTGGTTACATTCCAAGTGGCAATGTCATCGGCATTTCCAAGCTGGCGCGTTTGGTTGACATCTACGCGAAAAGGCTGCAAGTGCAGGAAACGCTGACGGTCAACATTGCGGATACCCTGCAAGAAACGTTGCGTCCGCTGGGTGTGGGCGTGATCGTAGAAGCTGAGCACCACTGCATGACGACGCGGGGCGTGCACAAGAAGGGGTTGACCATGCGCACCGAGCAATTCACCGGCCTCTTCCTTGAGAACCCTGCACTGCGCGAACGCATGTCCCGGGCGGTTGGCTAACCACTGCCAAACCGCTGTCAAATCGTTGGCAGCCCGTTGGCAGCCCGAGTGCGGGCATGCCCGCCCCCTAAGCCTCGCATTGTCATATTGGAACTGTGGGGTTGCTTAGACGGCTAGCCGTCTAGACGGCTATACGGCTGGCTTTGCAGGTGTGGGGTGATGTGGCAACCGTGCCACCTGAAAGTGCTCGGCATTTCCATGCTGTTATTCTTCGTCAAACTTGTTGTGGGAAGTCTGTTCCTGCTGCCTTGGATCGCCATCGGGTGGGTTGCCCTTGATGAGGTGCCCTCGACCTCGTGGGGCTGGGTTCCGTGGTGGACCGCGAACACAGTGAAAATCCTAACAGTAACGGCCGTGACCTCGGTTGCGATTGCCTATCCGACTGCGTGGCTGACCACCTATTTTCGGTTTCTCGGCAGGCGGTGGTTGCTGTTTTGTCTTATGTTGCCTTTGGCGACTCCGGGTTGGATCAGTGCTTTTGTGTATCTTGACCTGCTTGATGATGCGGGTGTGGTGCAGCAATTCCTGCGGTTGCAGGGCATGGAGTGGTTTGGATTGGCCATTGCCCCGATCGATGTGCGCACCTCGGTGGCGGCGGGGGTTGTTCTTGGCTTCCACCTCTATCCCTACCTGTACATTGGTCTTGTTTTGGCATTGTCGCGTCACAAGGCGATTGTGCTCGAGGCGGGGTTGGCGTTGGGACGCTCGCACTGGTGGTTGTTTTTTCGTTTCGGCTTATCGGTTGTGCGCCCGGCTTTGGCGGTTGGGTTGACGCTGATTCTGCTCGAGACGCTCAACGACTATGGAACAGCGCAGGTTTTTGCTGTTCCCACCTTGACCACCGGGGTGTACACGAGCTGGTTTGTTTTTGGCGATGTGGGCACCGCGGCGCGATTATCGGTGGTGTTGCTCGTGATGGTGTTGTTGTTTTACCTGCTGGAGCAACGAGCACGGCGCGGGCGGTCATACAGTGATCACTCGATGGCCAGGCCGAGCGATCCCAATGGGACGCACGTGTTGCGGGGGTATCGCCAGAGTTTGGCGGTTGTGTGTTGCTCTTTCCCCGTAGTTGTGGGGTTTGGGTTTCCGGTCGGGTATATGATGTCTGCCTTGCTTGGGTCGGGATTGGGGTCAGGGGCGGATTCTCCGGCATTTCTGTCATTCTTGCCGAACCTCGCGACCATTGGTCGGGCGGCGACGAACACCTTTTTGCTCGCTGCGGTTGTTGCAGCTGCTTGTTTTGTGCTCGGGGTTGCAGTGTCATTTGTCCATCGGGGGCGGTCGCCTGCCCTGCTTCGTTTTTTTGTCGCGGTGGGGCTTTTTTGTGTGGCGCCACTGTTACGGACAGGCTTACCGCATTGGTTGGCGGCCCATTGTCTGCCGAACATGGATTGGTTGCGGTCACGTTGGGCACTGCGATCGGCTTCTCCCCTTGGCGTGGTGACGACCTTGGTGCAGATGGGCTACGCATTTCCGGGCATTGTGCTGGCGAGCGGACTCGTGCTGCTGAGCACCACCTTGGATGATTTTCTCTATGACCGGGGTTGGGTACTCACGGGCACTTATTTTTTGTTGGTCGTGGCGTTTGTTCTTCGTTATTCGTCGGTCGTGTTTGGTCATCTTGATTCGGCATTGTCGGCATTGCCCCGGAATTTGAGCGACGTGGCGGCGGCATTGGGCCATGGCAGGGTATCCACGTGGATTCGTGTTCACTTGCCGTTGTTGCGGCCGTCGATGGTAGCCGCCGTGGTTCTGGTGATGCTCGAGTCGGTGAAAGAGTTGCCGATGACGTTGATTCTCGCCCCGTTTGATTTTTTCACCCTCACCACCTTGGCGTTTCAGTTACTTCTCGACGAGCAATTTGCTTTGGCGGCACTTCCCTCATTGGCGGTTATTCTGCTTGGCATCGTGCCGCTTTGGGTGGTGCGCCGCGTCCATCCATAACGGAGGCTAGCCCCCGAGGGAACTAGCCCCCGGAGACTAGCCCCCGAGGGAACTAGCCCCGGGGGGTGTGCCCTCGAGGACTCATTCCCAGCCCTCTCCTTAAGCTAGCGATGCTCGTCTCTTGGCCGGTCTGCTTCCCTAGGCTAGCGATGCTTGTCTCTTGGCCGGCCTGCTTCCCTGAGCTAGCAACGCTCGACTCAATGCTTGGTTTGCCCCCCGCCACCACTTAGCTGCCTGCCTAGGCAGGTTGCCAACCTAGGCAAGTCGCCAACCTAGGCGGTGCCTAGGCAGCACCTAGGCGGTGTTGAGCTGGCCGTGGCAGTGCTTGTATTTCTTGCCCGAACCGCAGGGACAGGCCGCATTGCGCGCCACGCGCGGCTTGAGCCGCTGGCCAATGCTGTCTTTGCCCTCGGGGGTGGTGCTTCCTGCGGTTGCCTGCCCAGATGCAGGACGGGACGCCGAGCGTTGTCGCGTACTGCCCCGCACTGATTTTTTTGGCGAAGTCGAGGACGTTGCCGCTTGATTGGTCGACGCCGGCGATGAGTACTGCAGGGCTTGCGCTTGCGTCGGTTGATAGAGTTGCTCGGCGCGCGCGGCCATAGCTTCTTGGTCGACGTAGACGTGCGAGACCGTCCGCACCACACGATCGCGAAATCCATCGAGCAAGGTCTCGAACAACGAATAAGATTCTTCCTTGAATTCGTTCAAGGGGTCGCGTTGCCCATAGGCACGGAGCCCGATCCCTTGTCGGAGCTGATCCAGATTCAACAGATGCTCTTTCCAGCATTGGTCGAGGATTTGCAGCATGACCGTTCGCATCAGGTGGTTTTCCAGCGTCGGGTCGAGTCCGCCAATGCGCACGGCTCTGTGTTTGTCATAGGCCGCAAGCAGGATTTCTTTGATTGTCTCGCGGGTGGGGGCTCCGCTGGCGCGGCTTGGGTCTGTGATGGCCTCGTCGACGAGGGGACGCCATTCTGCATCGGCAATGCCGAGCTGGCCGTTCACAAAGAGATGCATCCCGTCGGAATCCCACGCGTCGACGCCGCCATGGTCGGGGATGTTCGCGGCGAGTGCCTCGTCCGTCGCCTCGGCGGTCATCTCGGCGACGTGCTGGACCGGGTCGTCGTCTTCCATGATCTGGCGGCGTTCGGCAAAGATAACTTTGCGCTGGTCATTGACCACGTCATCGAATTTCAACAATTGCTTGCGCACTTCGAAGTGCTGGGCTTCCACCTTCTGCTGTGCCTTTTCGATGGCGCGGCTGATCCAGCTATGGACAAGGGCTTCGTCCTCTTTCAGGCCGAGCTTCGCAAGCATGCCGTCGAGTCGCTCTGATCCAAAGATACGCATCAGGTCGTCATCGAGACTGATGAAGAATTTGGCACGCCCGGGATCACCTTGTCGTCCGCTTCGTCCGCGCAATTGGTTATCGACGCGGCGGCTTTCGTGGCGTTCGGTGCCAATGATGTAGAGCCCCCCTGCGGCGAGCACGGCCCTCTCTTCTTCGAGAATATCGGCTTCGATTTGCTCCACCGAGAGATTGGGGCGTTGTTTGAGTCGCCCGTGCAGGGTGCCGCCCAATTTGATGTCGGTGCCGCGCCCCGCCATATTGGTTGCGATGGTCACCGCCCCCGAGCGTCCGGCTTCGGCAATGATGTCGGCCTCGGCCTCGTGGTGGCGGGCGTTCAGCACCTTGTGGGGAATGGCCTGTTGCCGAAGCAGGGTGGACAGTCGCTCGGATTTCTCGATGGTCACCGTGCCGACAAGAACCGGTTGTCCTTTCTCACGCGCTGCCGATATTTCCTTGATCACGGCAGCGTCGCGTTGCTCACTGCGGCGATAGATCGTGTCTTCTTCGTCGCTGCGAATCATCTTTTGGTGGGTCGGGACTTGCACCACCTCGAGCTGATAGATTTCGTGGAATTCGGAAGCCTCGGTCGCGGCGGTGCCGGTCATCCCCGCCAGCTTGTCGTATTGGCGAAACAGGTTTTGCAAGGTGATCGAGGCAAGGGTTTGGTTTTCTTGCTGGATAGTAAGGCCGTGCTTCGCTTCGATAGCTTGGTGTAGGCCGTCGCCGTAGCGGCGACCACTGAGCATGCGCCCGGTGAATTCATCGATAATGACGACTTGTTGGGTCTCGGGGTGCACCACATACTGGGCACTTTCATGATAGAGCCGATGGGCGCGCAAGGAGGTCTGCACCATGTGGACAATCGAGATGTTCCCAAGATCGTAGAGCCCGCCCTCTTTCAGCAAGCCAATGTCTTTGGCGTGTTGCTCGACCTGCTCTAGGCCGGGGTCAGTGAGCGTGATCTGCTTGTGCTTTTCCTCTGATTCGAAATGGGTCTCGTCGAGCTGTCGCGCGATGCTGTCGATGGTGCGGTAAATATTGGCGTCGCGGTCGACCGGCCCGGATATAATCAGGGGTGTGCGGGCTTCGTCGACCAGGATCGAATCCACCTCATCGACAATGGCGTAGTGAAATCCTCGTTGCACAAGGGATTCGGCGTCAAGCTTGAGACCGTCGCGCAGGTGGTCGAAACCGAATTCGTTGTTGGTGCCATAGGTAATATCGGCGGCATAGGCGTCTTTGCGCTCGGCCTCCCCCATGGAGGCGTAGATGCAGCCCGTGGTAAGACCAAGGGCTGCGTAGACTTGTCCCATCCATTCGGCGTCGCGTTTTGTCAGGTATTCGTTCACGGTCACAATATGGACGCCCTTCCCTCCCAGCGCATTCAAGTAGCTGGGCAGGGTCGCCACCAGCGTTTTGCCTTCTCCGGTTTTCATTTCGGCAATGTTGCCTTGGTGCAGGACGATGCCCCCGATCAGCTGCTCGTCGAAGGGACGCAAACCAATGCTTCGTTGGGCAGCCTCGCGCACCACGGCGAATGCCTCGATGAGCAGGGAGTCGAGCGGGGCACCATTGGCGATTTGCTCGCGGAACGCCGTGGTTTGGTAACGCAGGTCTTCATCCGACAGGGCAGCATATTTGGCCTCGCATTGACCGATGGCCGATACCGTGGCGGAGAATTTCTTGAGCTGGCGGTCATTGGCGTTGCCGAACAGCGCGGAAAGCATGGACATGCGTAACTTTCAAAGAGGGGGAATTAAGGTGAC
>JAHZLG010000268.1 GCA_022599995.1 Alphaproteobacteria bacterium
CCAGCGACACCGCGAAATTTGGACAGCCCGAAATTAACCTTGGGGTTATCCCCGGATCGGGAGGAACCCAACGCCTCGCACGCTACGTTGGCAAATCCAAAGCCATGGACATGTGCCTCACTGGTCGAATCATGTCCGCCGAAGAAGCCGATAACAGTGGGCTGGTGAGTCGGGTTGTGCCATCTGAGTCGCTGCTGAGCACGGCTTTGGAAGCCGCTGACCTCATTGCCAACAAGTCATTGCCGGTCACGATGATGGTGAAAGAAGCCGTCAATCAAGCCTTCGAGACCAACCTTGCCGAAGGGATCAAATTCGAGCGGCGGTTGTTCCACGCTTGCTTTGCCCTCGATGACCGCAAAGAGGGCATGACCGCCTTCATCAACAAGCGCAACGCGCATTTCCGCCACCGCTAGCACCATGATGGTGCCCCACCATGATGGTGCCCCACCATGATGGTAGCCCACCAAGAGGGCAGTTACGCTATGATGGTGACCACGCCATGATGGCGGCCGCACCATGATGGTGACCCACCATGATGATAGCCCACCAAGAGGGCAGTTACGCTATGATGGTAGCCCACCAAGAGGGCGGTTACGCTATGATGGTGACCACGCCATGATGGTGCCCCACCATGATGGTGCCACACCATCATGGTGTTCGAAGCCGCCAAATATACCTTCAAGACCAACCTTGCCGAAGGCGACAATCGTAGGTAACGAATAACCTTGCGGAGAGGGGCCTCGACGCGTTCCGTGGCGCGCCGTGACGACATGTTGCGCACCACTACGGTTATCACCTGATGCCGGTCGCCCCTCACAGTCGTGAGAGACTGTTACATCACGAGCAAGGCAAGGCTTCACATGGTCTTGCGGCGGCGGGGTTGTGGCTCTTCCTCAGTTCCTCCTGCATTTTTGCTTTTCGCCCCCTCCTTTTCTTTCCCAGCTAACACTATGACACAATACAAACATATCGGCATTATTGGTGCCGGCACGATGGGCTCTGGCATCGCAGGATATTTTGCTTCCAAAGACGTCGCGTCGACGCTGGTGGAATCAAACAGCGAGCAAGTCGATCGAGCAAAATACACCATTGCGCGCTACTTCAACCGCCAAGCCGAGCGAGGAAAGATCACCGCCGAGCGTGCCGCAGCCATCATCGATACCCCCAAATTTGTGTCCGATCTTGCCGCGCTACAAGGTTGCGATCTCATCATCGAGGCGGTGTTTGAAGACATGGCGGTGAAAGAAACCGTACTGCGGGCAATCTCGGATATTGTCTCGTCATCGATTCCAATTGCGACCAACACCTCGTGCTTGCGCGTGACGGAATTGGCGGAATTCGTTGCCAATCCTGCGCGGTTTGCCGGGTTACATTTCTTCTCTCCCGCCATGGTGAACCCGATCGTCGAAGTGGTGCGCTGTGACCAGACTGACCCCACCTTGTATCAAGACCTCGTGGCCTTCTGCGCCGAGCACAAGAAAATCCCCATCACATGCGGTGATGCCTATGGATTCGCGATCAACCGCTTCTTCGTGCCTTACTGCAATGAAGCTATTCGCATCACCGATGAAGGGCTGGCGACTCCCACGCAAATCGACCTCGTTGCGCAAGACGTCCTTGCCGTGGCGGCGGGACCCTTTCGGGTGATGAATCTGGTTAAGCCTCGAATCATGTACAAAGCCCAGCAGCACTTGCGTCCCCACGGCGCATTTTACGCCCTTGCCGATAGTCTCGCGGCGAAGGGGGATAGCGACTATGAATTCACCATCGAATCAGCTCCTAAGCCACTCGATGAAAAGGTTGCGGCCGTGATTGGCGACCGACTGCGGGCAGCGGCATTTCTGCCCATTCTGCAGGCCATCGATGAAGGTGTGGCCGAGCCCGCGGCTTTCGACCTCGGTGCAAAGAAGGCCCTGCAATTCAACAATCCCCCGTGTGCCCTGATGGATTCACTGGGCAAAGAGACGGTGGCGACCATCCTGGAGTCAATCCTGCCAACCTATGGGATCGCCCAGCCCAAATCCATCGACCGCATTGGTGCTTTAATCGCCAGCTAGGGGATTGTCGCCAATCTGGGGGGGGTGTCTGCCCGCGTCCGTGATTCCGGGGGGTGTCTGCCCGCGTCCGTGATTCCGGGGGTGTCTGTCCGCGTCCGTGATTCCGGGGGTGCAGGAGGATCATGTTTGCCCCTGCCCCTGCACCCCCTGCTTCCTGCCCGCTGTCTATGCCAATGAAGGCTCGACGAGCGAGAGGTGCTCGGCAATGGGTTCAGCAGAATAGGAGGGCGCATCAACGGGTTGCGTGTTCGGCGGTGAGGCAGTGCTCTCGTCGCTGCCATCGTCCCCGGCGGCACGCCCAAGCAATCCATTGCCAATATGGCGGTTGATGGTAATCAGCACCTCAAGCAGTTCAGGACGCGGGTCGCGAATGATTTCAACGCACCGCTTGTCCACATAACGACAAAGCGACAGCATATTTTCCCGCACGTCATTTTTCATCGCGTGATCGGGATTCGCAAGCTCGGCGTGGAAGATCGTCCAGACGCGCCAATTCAGCCGCATCGTCTCGAGCAGTTGCTCCTTGTCGCCCGACTTCGCGGCCCGATCAAGCCTACCCGCCAATTCGATCAATGCCCATGCCTCGACTTCCTGTGCCGAGGAGGTCGAAAGAGAATTCTTCATGGCGGCTTGATACGGATTCTTCATGGAAATTCCTTAGGGATCAGAAAGAGACAAAGAGGGCAGTGACCATTGCCATAACAACATTATAACAACGCCGTGGGCACAGGCACAGGCAACACCCGTTCACTCATCCGTGCACGACAAACGAGGAGATGCTTGCGTGCGAAGGCGACCAAACGCCCTCGTCACACCGATGAGCAGAGAAAAGGAAAGGATCAGCGTAGATAATTCACCAACGACAGATTGTACTCCCGAGACAACGTCTCGAGGCTCGCTTGGAACTGCAAATTGAGGTTAGAGAGCAAAATAGCCACCTCTTCGGTATTCACATTCTGCAGCTCGGCAATGCGCAATTTGGCATTCGAGATTTCCGTCTCTGTCCGCTCGGTGGCGCGGCTAACATCCGACAACACATAGCTCTCTTGGACGCGTACCACTTCGAAGGCCTGCTTTGCCTCTTGCAGGCGGTCGCGAATCTGTGCGACCTGCGTTCGTCGATCCGCGTGGAAGGTCGCCGAGGGATCGACAATATCATCCAGAGCAAGGTCACCCGTGGTGGTTACCAAATCCTTGAAGCCCAATGCTGCCGTCACAAGCTCCTGAAATGCCCCGTGATTCGAGCTAATGCCAAACTGCCGCGGGTCGCCGTGGGTCAAAAACACCGTGTCGCGGCGGAATGCTGTTGCGTTATCATTTGTCCCCTCGGGCAGGGGGTCTGCCGGCGGAACAGTGGGCTGGGTATATCCGACATCGTAGAACGATAAGGCAGGGGATTCGGTGGCCGCCGTTGCTGCCAATTCGGCTGTCCCCAAGGCGGCGAGCTCCGTCAGATTGACCGAAGGCGGCGAGGAATAACGCCCCCCCGCAAAAATGTACTGCTCGCCAACGCGCGTGTTCAAGGTGGCCGTGAGGGTGCTCAGCAGGTTATCTACCACCGTTGCCTGCTCACTTTGCCACTGCGCAAACGAATCGTTGGAACGCGAATCCACCCGATCGGACGCCTCTGCCAATGAGGTCGTCAACTGATCAATCAAGGATTCAGCCACCTCGATGCCCGAAAGCGTGCTGTTTATTTCTTTGGTTGCCTCTTGCAGGGCGGCTTGCTGTCCCTCTAGCCGCAACACCGACGACTGAATGGAGAGCAATCGCTCGGCATCTTGGGCGTAGCCGGTGATTTTCCC
>JAHZLG010000269.1 GCA_022599995.1 Alphaproteobacteria bacterium
ACAAAATTAAACAAATCGCTTTGATTGAATGAATCCGCATCTGCGGCATGAAAAATCGACACGGCAAACCGGCAGGATGCGCGCGGGAGAACCACGCGAAACATCGGCGATCGGCTAGCTGTTTTGGTTTCAGCCCCTGCGATTCAGGCAGTTGCTTGCGCAATGGGACACACCGCGTCACATAGTGGCGTGTGCCCCACCGACACACCGAATTCGGGTTACGGACTTCTTGTTCGTTACGTCCACAACAAAGAGCTAGACTATGACAGTGACCTTTTTCATACGCCCTGACAACAAACGCCAATCCTCGTTGTTTTGGTCTCCTGCTGTGACGTGGCACGGGCTATGGCGTCTGGGTTGTGTGGCGGTCTTGGTGGGCGGATTGGCGACCGGCCAAGCCCTTGCCCAATCCGACGACACTAGTGCCGGTGACACGAGTACCGGTGACACGAGTACCGGTGACACAAGTGCGGACGACACAAGTGCGGACGACACTAGTGCCGGTGACACGAGTGCCGGTGACACGAGTGCCGCGGACGATCAACAAGCTCCCGCGCCCAATCCCGGGCTTTCTTTGCTTGATTCGGTTGACATGGCGCTGGCGACAAGCCCGCTTATCAAGCAACGCAAAACGGAGCTGCTCGCGACAAAAGACACCGTGCTCTCGCGGCGGTTGTCTCGGTTGCCCAGCTTTTCGCTGTCCTATGAATTCGGGCGCAATGCGACCGAGTATCGCTATGATGACCCTGCTAGCACCGATCGGCAGGCGACTTATACCACCTCCTCGACAACGGGACAGGCGACGCTTCCACTGTATAGTGGAGGTCTGCTCTCGGCACAGCAAGCCGAGTCAGAAGCGGCAGTCACCCAGGCCGAACTTGCCCTTGTCTCTACCGAGCGCGGTATCGTGAATGCTGTGGTGTCGTCCTACTACGCGGTGCTCAGGGCACAGGAGACCCTTGCCCTATCATCCGTCCAACTTGAGACGATGTATGACCTTCGCGCCAAGCTCATTGAGAATGCGCAGCTCGATCCGGGGCAAAGCTTCCTCATCTTTCGTGCGGACAACCGTGCAGCCCTGATTGAGGAAGAGGTTGCCGCCAATCGTGCCAGTCTTGACCAGGCCCGTGTCCGCCTGCAAACGCTAACAGGCGTGTCGATTGGCAAGGTGGCCCTCCCCCGCACCCCGGCATTGGAAACCCTGCCGCAAACGCTCGAAGACGCACTGGCCGCGGGCCGCGCGAACTCCCCGCGCATCGACCTTGCCGCGGCATCGATTGATGAGGCTAAGGCCGCTCGCCGTGTGCAACGCGCCGCCGGACGCCCGACTTTGTCGTTGAATGCGCGGGTGATCTCATCATCGGATACCGGTGGCACCGAGAATCAGACCGAAGATGCATTTTTGGGGCTGTCTGTTGCTTATAGCCTGAATTTGAATGGCTATGCCGATAACCGTGCCGCGGCAAAGCGCGTCGTGACGGCAGAGTTGCAGCTTGCTGGCGCACGTGGCCAATTGGATGAACTGATTACGGTGGCGTGGCATGAATACCGCTCGCGCATCACGCGGTTTCAAGCTCTCGAGCGGTTCTTGGATGCGAACGCCCAAGAGTTGCAAGTCTATTATGCGCAATTTGAAAGCAACCAACGCACGCTGATTGATTTGGTTAACATCAACCACGAGGTCTACCTTGCGCGCACCCGCGTGCTGGGGGGGCAAATCGAGCGTGACCTCGCGGTATATGCTTTGCTCAACGCGCTGGGGCAAACTGATGAAGCCCTTCGTGCACTAGGAACGAATTGACGGACACTAGTGCCGCAATAGTGCCGCAATAGTGCCGCAATAGTGCCGGACACCAGGGAACCAGGGAACTAGGGCACTAGTGCCCGCCCGCCGACACCCCCCCCCGACATCAGTGCCGGACACTAGGGCACTAGTGCCCGCCCGCCCCGCCGACACTCCCCCCCGACATCAGTGTCGGACACCAGTGTCCCACTAGTGTCCGACACCAGTCTCCCACTAGTGTCCCGGCACCTAGGCAGGCACAACGACCCCCGAAGCGCATGCTGGAACTTCTATGCGTTGTTCTCAGCTGCCTGCTAGCCGTGTTTTTGTTACCATTTGCGCCATACACAGACCAGCAACCCCTGCAGCCGTGTCCCGATAATCTCTGATCGCATGGACGATTGATGACCAAACAGCCCTATACCCCGCGTGTCCTTTTTGTGCAGTGGGGGCGCGAACGGCAACCCGGCGACCTTGTGTTCTCCATGTTCATGGCGGGGGTTGTGCTTTGTTTGATTGTGGCATTCCCGTGGCAGACTGTATGGCATAGTGACCAACACTTCTTATCGCAACCGGCATTCTGGCCAGGCCTAGGGATAGGACTCATGGGGCTGGCGGGATTGGGTAACCTGTACAATTGCCTGCGTTCAGCCCGGCAACCGGGACGCCGGCAAGCACTATGGCAATGGTTGCGCACGATCGAATTCGCGGCGTGGTTTGTCGGCTATGTCGTTATTGTGCCGATTATCGGGTACTTGTTGGCGACAATCATATTCATGCTGGCATTGATGGGACGCACTGGGTTTCGTGCCCCGCGCGAATTGGGCATGGCATTGGTCGGCGCAATCGTTATCGTTATTGTGTTCCGCGGGTTTTTGTCGGTGAACATCCCCAGCGGGGCGGTTTATGACTGGCTTCCCGAAGGGAGCATCCGATTGTTCTTTCAGCTCTATCTTTGATCGCCTGTACTGTGGCCTCTTCCTAAGGAAAGACGATGGAGACACTTTTCATGGCGATCACGCTCTTGCTCGATTGGCAAGTCGTACTCGCCATCTTGATCGGATCGTTGGGAGGCGTGATTATCGGCGCAATCCCCGGAGTAGGGCCTGCCGTCGCGATCGCCATTTTGTTGCCTGTGACCTTCTCGCTCGAGCCCTTGGTCGGGTTGACGTTGTTGTTGGGGATTTATGGCTCATCGATGTACGGTGGGGCAATTCCGGCGATTTTGATCAACGTCCCCGGCACCGCGGCGAATGCGTTGACCACTTATGATGGTTATGCGCTGACGAAGCAGGGCAGGGCTCCTCGTGCTCTTGTTCTGGCTTATTCGGCGTCGTTCTTTGGCGGTGTGGTGTCGATTATTTGTTTGATGCTGCTGTCGTCTGTTTTGGTCGTGGTGGCACCGCAGTTTGGCGCACGCGAGATTATGTTGGCTGCCTTGCTTGGCATGCTCTTGGTGGTGATTGCCCATCGCGGCAAGACCCTGCTGGCCCTGTTGATGTTGGGGTTGGGGGTGTTCTTGAACAATGTGGGTTTTGAATCGATCCGTTACACCCACCAATTTACCTTTGGGCAGACGTGGCTTGCCTCGGGGTTTGACCTGATAGTGGTTATTCTGGGGTTGTTTGCCTTATCGCAGGCGTTTTTGTTGCTGACGGCCCGCAAGGTGGGACGGGGGGACGATGCGCAGAACCCAGTGTCGAGCCCCTCCCTTGTTGTTGGCAGTGCCCGCGAGCATTTCCGTGCCTTTTTCCGTCATCGGCGCGTGGCATCGGTATCCGCGGGGTTTGGGGTGTTGATGGGGATGATTCCGGGAGTCGGTGAATTCACGGCGCAATTTCTTGGCTACACCTATGCCCAGCGGACATCGAAGACCCCCGACCAATTTGGCAAGGGGGCTGAAGAGGGGTTGGTTGCCTCCGAGACGGCCAACAATGCTGTCCCGGCTGCTGCCCTCATTCCTTTGCTGGCATTGGGGATACCGGGCGAGGCACTGACGGCGATGATGCTTTCGGTCTTCTATGTGCACGGAGTCGTGCCCGGCCCGCAATTGTTTGAAGGCAAGCTCGATTTCATTCTTGCCTTGTACATTGTTCTGCTGCTGCTGAACGTTTTGGTGCTGGTGTTTTTGATGGTCTCGACGCGATGGCTTGTGCGCGTGATTGATCTGCCGCCGAAGGTGATCGGGATATGTATTCTGGTACTCAGTTTTGTCGGGGTCTATGCCCTGCGCAATTCGGTCGTTGACTGTCTGATTGCGGCGGGGTTTGGCATTTTCGGGTGCGTGCTGAAACAGCTAAATTGGCCGATTGTGCCGATCATCTTGGGGATGGTGCTGGGGGGTATTCTTGAGGTGAAGTCCCGGGCAGCATTGGCACGGATCGATGGCATTGCCGATTTGGTTTCGCGTCCGGTTTCGTTGTTTTTTATGGTGGCGATTGTTCTGGTTTTGGTGGTGCATTTTGTCGGCATCTACCGTCGCCGGGGGTAGAGGCGGTCTGCACGTCGCGGCGCTATCCCTGTCTTCCTGTCTCGTCTTCCTGCGAGCATCGTGCTGCTTGTGTTCCTTTTCAGGCGGGACACAGGAGGGTGAGGGGGGTGGAAGGGGCAGGATGGGGTGGAGAGGGGTCGGGAGGGGTGGGAGGCTTACAGGGCACCCCTGCGTTGCCACTGGCTGCGTTCGAGCAGCCGGTCTAGTGCGCCGTGCAGGAATTCTCGACCGACTTTCACTCGACGTGTGGCATCATAGGCGACAATATCGGCGGTGGCATAGGTTTCGTTCCACAGATCGGGGAGAAAGGAACCAGTCCCGATAACGTCGATTGGGGTCTTGGCGGCTCCGATCACGCGGCACTTTTCCGGGGTGAAGCCGCTCGACGCGACAATCTTCACGCGGTCGAATCCTGCGCCATCGAGGCTGGCGCGCAAATGCCACACCGCGGCGGCAGACACGCCAGAGCCCACCAAATAGGAAAGCTCGACATCGCTTCGGTAACCGCGAAACGATTCCGGGGCGTAGCGGTCAAGAACCTCATAGGAGCGGGTCGGGTCTAAGCCCTCGCAGTACCGACTGCCGTGGGTGTCGAGGCGCACCGAGAGGCGACCTGCGCGCGCATGGTCGGGGAATGCCCGACAGACCTCCAAGGCATCGGTGATTTCTTGGCCGAAATAATCGACCAACACGGATAGGGGCTCGTCGGGGGCAGCTTGGGCGAGCATGTGGGCTGCCGCGAGGGTTGACCCCGCATAACCGATCAGGCCGTGTGGGGCAGTCCCGAATGCTTGCGTGTTGCCGAAAAAATGCGCGGTTGCCTGCGTTGCATTGCCGATGAACCCGGTGGCCTGCTTGTCGCGTTGCGCCGCGGCAGAGCCGACCCCGGCGCCATATGCCATCATGACGGCCATTTCAGTCCCCGCGCAGTGGCGGGCATCCATGGCAAGAAAGGCGGTCTGGGGCAGGGCACAGCACATCGCATAGGCGTGGGCTGCTGCCACGCCCGTTGCGCCCAACTGTTGCAGGACAAGCGTCTCGAGGGTCACCAGCTCCTTGAAGCTGCCGCGGTAGACCAGCAGGGGGTCGCCAGCACCAACCCAGCTGCCTTCCTCGCCCCCGATGAGGGTATAGAAGGAAAAGCCCCGATCGATGGCAACGTTTTCCATCCAGCGCATCACGAGCCGTGGGGCAAGAATAACCGGACGTCGCATGAAGATCACATAGGTGACCTCAGTGTCACCGTGTGCCGTAACGATCTGACGCGACTTGCGAAAGTAATGATCGGTCCATTGATCAATCTCTTCCGACGCGATAGGCAGGTTGTCGTGCGGGGCTAACAAGAGGCTAACAAGGGGGTGCAAGGAGCATAACGGGCATGCTGGAAAAGCTATCGCGAATCAAGAGATGGCATCGTCGCTTCTGCGATCGACTCGCGCCATGTTTAGGTATGTTTCGCCAACTGCTTCGAGATCAAGAAGGCAAGCTCGAGGGCTTGATTGCCGTTCAGACGTGGGTCGCACTGGGTGTGATAGCGGTCGGACAAGTCTTCCTCGGTGATGACAAAGCCGCCGCCGGTGCACTCGGTGACGTCTTTTCCGCTCATTTCGAAGTGGACGCCACCGGGATAGGCTCCCTCGGCACTCACCACCCCGAAGAAGGCGGTGACCTCGGCAAGAATGGCATCGAATTGCCGCGTTTTGTAACCGTTGGATGCTTTGATCGTGTTGCCATGCATCGGATCACACGACCAGACCACGGCACGCCCATCATTGTGCACCCGTGAGACAATGGGCGGCAACGCTTGCTCGACCTTGTTCGCGCCGTGCCGGGTAATCAGGACGATCCTGCCCGGGGTATTCTCGGGGTTCAGAATGTCCAAGATGCGCAAAAGCTCATCGGTGTTGGTGGTAGGCCCGCACTTGATGCCGATCGGGTTGCCGATGCCGCGCAGGAATTCAATATGGGCTTCGTCTTCTTTTCGGGTGCGCTCGCCGATCCACGGCAGGTGGGTCGAGCAACAGTACCACTCGCCGCTGAGGGAGTCCTGTCGAATCAGGGGCTCTTCGTAATTCAACAACAGGGCTTCGTGGCTGGTGTAGAATTCGGTCTCGCGTATCTGTGGGATCATATCGGAGATGCCGATCGATTCCAAAAAGCGCAAGGTATGGGTGATCCGGCCGGCTAAGTCGGTGTAGTCGGCAGAGCTGGGATGCGACCGCACATATTCAGTGTTCCAGCGGTGCACCTGATGAAGGTCAGCATAGCCGCCCTTCGATAGGGCACGCAGCAGGTTCAAGGTCGATGCCGACTGGTGATAGGCGCGCAACATCCGCTGGGGGTCGGGGATGCGGGCGGCAGGGGTGAACGCCAAATCATTGATAATATCGCCGCGGTATGATGGCAGGGTAACCCCATCGATTGTCTCGGTATCGGCAGACCGGGGTTTGGCAAATTGCCCTGCGATGCGTCCGATCTTCACGATGGGTTGTCCCATCGAGTAGGTCATCACCACCGCCATTTGCAGCAGCACGCGGAAGGTGTCGCGAATGTTATTGGCACTGTACTCGGTGAAGCTTTCAGCACAGTCGCCGCCTTGAAGCAGGAATGCCTTGCCGGCACACACCTCGGCGAGGTGCTGGCGGAGCTGGCGGATTTCGCCCGCAAAGACGAGGGGAGGTTGCTTGCTCAGCTCCTGTTCGGCGGCGGCAAGAGCGCGTTGGTCTTCATAGACCGGCACTTGTCGAATCGATCTGTTGCGCCAAGATGTGGGAGTCCACCCCTCGGCCGAAGGAGCAGAATGGGGCATTTGCGAAGCGGGCATTGCGGTGTCGGGTTCCTATGCCAAGAGAAAAAAGTGCCAAGAGAAAAAAAGAATGCAGGACGCCAGCGGCCCACTCTCGCGTGCCGGACACTCGTGCCAGACACTAGTGCCCGGGGCACTAGTGTCTGGGGCACTAGTGCCCACTTCTAAGCAATGGCGGGCAGAAAGGGAAGGCGAAGAAGGATTAGATACCAAGGTCGATGATACGACGGG
>JAHZLG010000270.1 GCA_022599995.1 Alphaproteobacteria bacterium
ACGCCCGTCCCCCCTGTTTGTTCGTGTCCGTTGCCCCCTCCGTTGCCGCCTAAGGTTGGTGTGCCAGTCTCGCTTTGGGAGCCGGTGCGGGTGGCTGAGGTCGTGAGAGACCCGTTCTGTTTTCCCAGCCTTGATGGCGAGAGCATAGATGCTGGGAGTTTGGCAGGGCGTACGGGAGGGCTGCACGAAGGAGCAACCGATTGGCACGTCCACTGGTTCACCTACCCCCTTCTCTCGTGGATGGAGTTTACGGTGACCGGGGCTTGTGCAGATATAGGAACCTCGTGGGACTTAGGCTACATGACCGAAATCGATCCCTTGTGGAACAACGATGAGCTTGCCTTTTTTCTCACCCCGGAGAGTGTTTTGTTCTCCAATATCCTCGCCCAAGCCACCTGCGCGGCGGACTGCATTGCTGCCAACGTGACAAACGCACTAGACACCTTCTTTTGGTGTGCCGGATGCCAGGGCGGGGTTTATCCGTTGTCCTCTCGAGCACTGCACACCTCTGAAATCCAGAGCTCGATTACTGCGGTCGAGAAGATGACGTACAAATTGCACCGGCAGTTGCTAGCGAGGGACACAACCAACCCACTCTTGCTTTGTTCATCGACTTTCTCACCCATTTGGAAGAAGGGGCAGTACAGGACGCAACCTGTGCTGCCTGTGCCAAGCACCAGTGGCACCTTCGCCTGCTCGCCCTACGGGCGATCAACCTTCTTCTACGAGTGGGGCAAGACAATCCCAACGCAAGAGCACTACGCCTATCTGATATGGCGCAAACGCCTTTGCTGCGCATTCTGAGCAACCAATGAGCAAGGAGAAAACAATGATCACCGAAATCTCGCGGGCTGTGGCAATAGTGCTGATAGTGATAGCCGTGCTTGTTGCCAGCGGGCTGTCTTTGCGTGCCGTGGCACAAGAGGCACCCGACAACAATGATACTGCTTTAGACGATAACATCGAGCAGATCGTGGACGATATCCCCGAATTAGACGTGGATGACCTTTTTCCGGAGCAAGGAGGTTCGGTTGATCCCTTCAAGGCTTCGGAGGGGGCATTAGATTTCTATCGCGAGTTGGGGGTGAATATCCCCGATAAGGCACAGCGTTCTGAGCAGGTTGCCGAGGCGAAGGATAACCTACCCTCATTATTGGTCTTTGTGTCTTATTCGATGCCCGAATCCGTGTTGCAAGCGTGGCATCGGCAGGCGACACGCGCAGGGGGCGCATTGGTGATGCAGGGCTTGGTTGCCGATGATTTCCAGCAAACCTTTGCCAAGTCAACCGAGGTGTTTGGCACGCTAGGAGGTTATCTGATCGATCCGACCTTGTTTCGCATGTTTGCCATCGAGCAAGTTCCTGCTGTTGTCGTTTTACAACGTCCCATCGAGGCGTGCTTCACGCCCGGTTGCGCGCTGGTGCCGCCTCCGCACGACAAGATTGGCGGCAACATTACCCTGCAATACGCCCTCGAAACCTTCGCCGAGGAGGGTGAAACGCAAGCACAATCTGCTGCTCTCGTTCGCCAACTATCCTCTGTTACCTCCGAAAACGAAAACGACCATGTCACTACTCCATAACACCATCAAGATAGCAAGGCTATCCGCTTTTGCTTGCTTGCTTGCCATCAGCGGGACTGCCGTAGCCCAAGAAATCGTCTTGCCCTATGTCGTGGTGGATGGGGACACCATCAAGCGCAACAAGGTCTATTATCGCATCTGGGGGATCGATGCCCCCGAGAAAAAGCAGCACTGCAGGGATGAGAATAAGGTGCTCTTTCCCTGTGGCGCGCAGGCGACCGAGATTATGCGCCAATGGGTGGGGGCAGGCAACAACATATCTTGTAAGCAGTTTAGGCTAGATCAGTACTATCGCCCAATTGTTCAGTGTTGGAATGAGCACGGTCAAGACATAGGGGCGGCCATGCTTGCCAGCGGTCTGGCGGTACAGTTTAAGGAACGTCCATCGAAAAAGAACGAGGCCCTGTATCAATCGTATCGATCATTGGTGCATCAGGCGCGCGATGAGAAGGTGGGAATATGGCAAGACTGCTTCACCTACCCCTATGCTTGGCGCGATGGCGAGCGTCGTTGCGGAGAGTAACTATGTCAACTTCAAGGACGTCCACGACACACAATCTTGATTACTTGGCAAAAACGCTGGGGTGCGATCGACAAAACTTACTGCAATGTCCCGGAGAAATTGTGGAGTGGCCGGGTGAATATGCTGTCGATGCACATGCGATTAGGGTGGCTGGTAGATCACATGCATCGGTGCCCCTCGATGACATTGTTGGAACCATGCATCCTCGCTACAAGGGAATGCCTTGGCACGAGGTTGTTGCTGTCGCCCCACGCATGCGAGACAGTCTGCGATTGCATCGTAGCAATCGCAAGTACTATCAGGAGAATTCTGTCAAAATACCCTCTTGGAATGTGGCGACGTTCGATGGGGGACACACATGGTATATAACTGATCATGGCAATCATCGTACCGCTATTGTTAAGCTCGATCGTCACATTACAGGGGAATTTTCTACCCTACATGGGATGGCAACAAAGCAATATGACCTTTGTGACTACGCGACGGATGTTGCACTTCTCGGGCGGCACCACAAAGTAAATTATGCTGTGCACAAATTACATGTTGACCGTGTAGATCGTGCGGGTGAATGGGAAGACCATTACCAGCTGAGCTTTTTCCTCACGGTGCGAGGCCGAGAGTACAACGGGCTTACGTCTGCCGAAGCCTATGAGCTGCTGACCACATTGCGGGAGCCACGGCTAATACCGTCCTTTATCACGCGGTGGCTCTCATGAGGGACAAACAGTTCCCCCTGCTGATTGCTGTGTTGCCTTGCCTGTTTGTGATCTCTATCTGGTCGGTCGCAACAGCCGAGGAGTCACCTTACGGGGCTGCTTCTGAGTTGGGGACAGTCGTAGGGCCGATATTGATCGAGAAGTTGGTTGACTCGATATGGGGCAAAGAGAACACCCCGGGATATGAAGACGATGGTGATGGCCTGATTGGCATCGATGAGGCAAAGGATGCCTTGGACAATGCTGCGATCAGTGATGACGATGAGGCAGTGTTCGGCAGCGAAGGGGCTTCTTCTTTGATGCTCGATCCCAGTATCCCGATTGGAAGCCCGAACAATCGCCAAGAGCAGGCAATCAATCCCGACGCGGATTGGCTGCAAAACTCATATGATGCCTTGTCTTCCACGGGAGATGACGAGGACTTTCTGTCGGAATCCTATGAAAGCTGCCAAACCTACACGGTCGGCAATGAGGTCTACGATGAACGCGACTGTGAAGTCGCTATCTCCTATGACGCCCAGCAGTGCACAGAAGAAAGGACGATGACCGGGACGGTTGAACGTGCCTATCGTTGTCCAGTCGTGACGACAACATCGAATGTAACGACCTACACGCCGTGGAGCAGTGGAACATACATTTGTTCGGGCGGTGCTTGGGACAATGACCGCTTCTGCCCTGCGGGGTTAGAGTGCTCTTTTGCCAACGCGAGCAATTCGGGCTCGCAATGTTCCGGGAGCACTGACCATCGCTATAAAATGAAAACGCGCATGGCAACGACTTCAGCTGTGACGACAAGAACAGTGCAGTGCTCTTTCCCTTCGGCAGTGTGCACGCAAGACACCCTATCCAACACACAAGCGACATACACGTGCACTGATTGGCTATCCACGGCTTCCAATGCGACGTTGCTTTCCGAAGAATTCACGGTGCTTTCTGACACGTGGCAGGGGTGTTCCGAATTGCACGCACAACAGTGCCCGGTCACTGCCTATGAGGAAGGTGAGGCAGAAACACGCAGTTTCTATGGCTACACGGTGGAGGATGTCTTCGAGCGAAGCTACAGTTATGCCTGTGTAAATGGGGTTGAGGAAGACGTTGGGGGCAGCTGCCAAGTGCACCTCGATGACGGGTGCGACTACCTAGAAGACGTGTGTTTGTTCACAAACAGTGGG
>JAHZLG010000271.1 GCA_022599995.1 Alphaproteobacteria bacterium
CAGACATTGCTGGATCACCTGAACAGCGATCCGACTTTTCGAGAGCTGCTGGCGAAGCATTGGTCGGGACGCACAACCGTGCGCAAGAGTGACATCCCCTCCATCTACGAAACGGCGTGGGGACGGGATTATCTCCATAGCCGCAGTGACCACATTTACCTCACGACGATGATCGCCCTTGAGGTCGGGGTGTCGGAGGAACAACACCGTGCCCTCGATGCGGGGAGCTATGTCCCCTACACCACGGCAAAGCGTTCCTATTTGTTGAAGAAGACCCGCACGGGGGTTATTCGCCAGCTGATCCCCATGACGAAGGCCGTGGGGACGTGCGACGATGTGGGCGGTGACGCCATCCGTCGCTTTGGGTTGCGGCGCATTCGGGGCGACTGGTGGGAGGGGTTTCACAAAGATATGATGAACATCACCCGCGGCAAGGACATTCCCTTCAAGAATGGCAAGAAGCCCCTTCGTCTGTTCAAAGACCTCATTACGATTGGCTCGACCGGGCAGGACATTGTGCTCGACTTTTTTGCCGGATCGGGGACAACGGCCTTGGCAACCATGGCGGCGAACAGTGCCGACGGCGGCGACCGTCGCTTTATCGTGGTGCAGTGGGGCGAGCCTATCTCGGCGAGTCACCGGCGAAAACTGGGCGACCGCTTCACGACCATTGCCGAGCTTGCCCGGGCGCGCATCCGTGAGGAGAGCGATCGCTTTGAGCCCCTTGCGGGCGACAGTGCCCAGCGGAGGATCGATCGCGGATTTCGCGTGTTTCGCACGCGGGCTTCTTCTCCGCAACTGGGGGGGCTTGCCCCATCGGCTTGGCCGCAACCGCAACCGCAACCGCAACCGCAACCGCAACCGCAGTTGCAACCAGTGGTGTCGCCGATGGCGCGGACAGCATCGGCTTGCGCCGCGGAGGGGGTCGTGTGGCAGATGGTGCTCGATGGGGGGTTGCCGTTGTCGAGTGCGCTTGGCATCGAGCAAATCGATGGGCGGCAGGTCTTCTCTGTGGGAGGGAGCACGTTGCTTGTTTGCCTCGAGCCAGGGCTTTCCGAGGGCATTATTCGCCAGATGGCTGAACGAAACCCCGGTTATTTGGTTGTCGGTGCGCGTGGTTTGGCCTCGGACACCGCGAAGAGCAATGCGTTTAGATTAGTGCATCGGGTTTCTCCTTCCACGGTATTGCGGGTTTTAGAGCAGTGCTGATGGCATAGGTGCTCGGCAGATGCGTGCAAATGCGTGCTGATGCGCACAGATGCGTGCGGATGAGGGGAGGAGAGAGGAGGAGCGGGCAGGTTCCATGCAAATTTGTTGTTTACTTCGTTGAAAGGGCATGCATACTCTAGGCGTAATGACCGGATTGTAGAGCGATGCTTGTTCGTCTGCCGTGCCATGCACTGCGTTGCATTGCACGATTTGCGCGATTGGCGCGAGGAGAGAGACCTCGATTGCTCGGGGGGGATCGGTTGTTTTGTGGTCTTGTGAGGTGTTGGAAGCAACGATGCCTTCTTGCGTGCCTCGCGTGGCCTGTGTCTCCCTCTCAATCTTAGGAAGAATCAAATGAAAAAATTACTTGCCGCATCGGGTATGGCGTTGGCACTGTTTGCCAGCCCGTTCCTGAGCCATGCCGAAACGTGGGATATGCCTCTGGCGTATTCGGCCACGAATTATCACTCGGAAAATGCCACTGATTTTGCCGCCAATGTGACGCGCCGAACCAATGGCGCGGTCACCATTCGCACCCACGCCGGGGGCTCGTTGTACAAGGGCGGCGAGATTTTCCCGTCGGTTCAGCGCGGGCTTGTCCCGATTGGCGAACGGCTGATGTCGGCCTTGGGGAATGAAGACCCCCTGTTCGAGGTCGATGCGCTGCCCTTCTTGGCAACCAGCTTCGAAGACGCCCAGAAGCTTCACATGGCATCACTGCCTGAGCTGCGCAAGGTCTTGCGCGAGAAGGGGCTTGTCTTTTTGTACGCCGTTCCTTGGCCGCCTCAGGGGCTGTATGCCAACCGTCCGATTAACACGGTCGATGACATGCGTGGGTTGAAATTCCGTGCGTACAATTCGGTGACCTCCCGCTTGGCTGAGTTGGTCGGCGCGGTGCCCACGCAGATCGAAGCGGCGGAAATTTCCCAAGCCTTTGCGACAGGCGTCGCCGAGAGCATGATTTCATCCGGCTCGACGGGTTACGATCGCAAGCTTTGGGAATATGTCGACTATTGGTATGACGTGCAAGCGTGGTTGCCGAAAAACATGGTTGTCGTGAATGCCAATGCGTGGAATTCGTTGAGTGGCAAGAACCAGCGCATCGTGCTGGAAGAAGCCGCCAATGCCGAAGCCGCAGGGTGGGCAAAAGCGGAAGAGCTGAACAATTGGTACAAAGAACAGCTGGCCGCCAATGGCATGCAGATTGCCGCCCCGTCTCCGCAGTTGAAGCAGGGCTTCGAAGCGGTCGGGCAGCAGCTGGTCGATGGCTGGCTTGATCGGAGTGGCGCACAGGGACGTGCCGTATTGGCTAGCTATCAACGCCTGCGGTAGGAGCTCGAACAGGGGACTAGCCCGGAGCCACAAGGCATTGCGTGCGTGAGAGCAGGCGTGCCTTGCGGTGACGGGCTTTGGTGTCCCTCGCCTTCATTTTATGAAGCAACAAAGAGATGATAATTTTACAGCGCATCGACCGTTTCTTGGCACGGGTGTACCTGATAGCGGGCATTATCGCCGCGGTGTCGATTGTGCTGATCGGGTTGAGCGTCGTGGCAAGCGTAGGGTCGCGCATTCTGGGGGTCTACATCAGTGGGGTCACCGAGCTTGCCGGCTACGCGATGGCATGGGCAGCCTTCTTTGGCATGGCCTACACCTTTCGCGTCGGAGG
>JAHZLG010000272.1 GCA_022599995.1 Alphaproteobacteria bacterium
ACGAGGATGTATCGCGCCCTGCTTCCATCCGGATTCGCTACACGAATCGGAAGAACGCCGCGCAAATTCTTGATGCCGAGGGGTTGCTGGCCACCTGTATTCAGCACGAAATCGATCACCTCAATGGGAAAGTTTTCGTGGACTACGTCTCGCCGGTAAAACGCTCGGTAATTCGTCGCCGGATGGCGAAGGCATTCCCCGACCAGCGCAAGACTGCTGTGCAGGCACAGGCGGCATCGCTCCAACCACGGGACCTCAACGACATGGATCGCCGGGTTGCAGCGGACGTTGCATCGTAGGAGATAAGGAGGGAATGCCTCGGATACGCGTGCTTTTTGCCAGTGGAATGCCCGCCGCCGCCGTCGTACTGGAGACGATCGCCCGACACCACGCGATCGTTGCTTTGGCCACTATGCCGAGTGTGTTGCGGCAACGATCGCACCCCTTGATGCGGGCACGCCAGCGGGTCGCCCCAGCTGCCTCAGTCACCGCGGGGGCTTGGGACGAGCTGCTCCCCGAGCAGGGGGAGGCGGCCCTCGATGCGGCGGAGGGGACGATCGATCTGGCCGTGGTCTACGGCTATGGTCGCATCGTGCCTATCGCAGAGTTACAGCTACCTCGCTGGGGATGCGTGAACATTCACCCGTCTGCCCTGCCTAGATGGCGCGGCGCGGCCCCTATAGAGAGGGGCTTGATGGCGGGCGACAGCACGACAGATATTTGCCTGATGCACATGACCGCAGGGTTGGATGACGGCCCAGTTTGGGCGCGCGAAACTCTCCCGATCAAGCCGTCTACAACAGCATCGGCGCTTTATGCGGCGACCGCACGGATCGGCGCCGAGCAAGTGCTCGCCCATATCGATGCAATGGCACGGGGTGACTCCCGCCAACCAACCCCCCAGCTTAGCACTCCAGCGATCCCCCTCAGCTATGCAACGAAGCTAACCCCTGCAGACGAGCTGCTCAATTGGCGTGCCCCTGCCGCACAAACCGTGAACCAGATACGCGCCCTCGAGGCGGGCAGCGGATGCTATGGCTATCTGAACGATTGTCGTCTGGCAATATTCGGTGCTTCCGCTGATGGGAATCACCTCCACGGCTCCCAGCAAAATACCACAGAAAGACAAGCGTGGGATGACAACGCAACGGCCGACGAAGCCGGGATGGTGGTTGCGGTCGACCGCAAGCGCGGCGTGGTCGTGCGCGCCGGCGATGGGGCGTGCGTGACCATCACCGAGCTGCAACGCCCGGGCAAGCGGCGGATGAAGGCTATCGACTTTCTCAACGGCTTCCCGGTTCGAGTGGGCGACCGATGGCGGTAAGCGTTCCTGTGACACCGAGGCAAGCAGGGCAGGGCGACATGCCTTTGTCTTGCCCCACGACCCTGTGTTCGGAGCTCACCCCCGCCGTGCCGACACTGTACGTCGACCTCGATGCTGTGGCGCACAATTTCCGCACCCATGCGCAGTGGTTCGCTGCCGGCAAACGGCACGCCCACGCGCCGGGGCAACGTGTCGAGCACGCCACAACCAAGAGCCCGATCGCGGCAGTCGTGAAGGCCGACGGCTACGGTCTCGGCGCAGTGCCCATTGCCCGTCGCCTCGTCCGCGAGGGGTGCACGGCCTTTTTCGTGGCAACCCTCGCCGAGGGCATCGCGTTGCGGGCCGGATTGACAACGGCAAGCGTGGATGCTGCTTGCGCGAGCAAATTATCCATCACGGTGTTCGAAGGATTCGGCGCATCGTCACAGTCCGCCGAGCAGGTGCGCCAAATCTATGCGTGCTATGCCCAGCACCGGCTGACCATGGTGCTATCACAACCCGCAGACATCAAGCGGTACCAACAGGCGGTCGGCTCATGGGCACAGTCCCCCGTGGTGGACTGCTGGTTGCACATCGAGACTGGCATGAACCGTCAGGGTCTGTCTGAAGCAGAAGCCCTCGACACCATCGCCGATGCCACGGCCACGGGACGCGCAGCGTGGTGGTCAGCATGCATTGGGGTTATGTCGCACTTCGCATGCGCCGATAATCCCGCCAGCCGGCAAACCCGCACCCAAGCCGAGCAATTTGCCCGCCTTTGCGCGCGTCTGCGGCCGCAGGACGGCAGGCAATTCTCCTTTGCGGTGGCAAATTCGGCGGGCATCCAAACCATGGCGACCTCTGGTGATGCTGCGCTTCTCTCGTTGCTGTCGGTGTGCGATGCGGCACGTCTCGGCGTCGGGCTCTATGGGGTCGACCCCATCGAAGACAACGGAGTGCCGCACCCCGCATTGCAGGCGGTTGCGCGGATTGCTGCCCCCGTCCACCAATTGCACTGCATCGAGGCGGGCGAGACCGTAAGTTATGGGGCAACCTGGCAGGCGACGAAACGAACGTGGATTGGCACAGTGCGGGTCGGTTATGCCGATGGTTTCGTGCGGTTGCTGTCGGGACGCTGGGGAGGCGTGGTGACTCATCGGGGCGCACGGTTCTTTTGCCCTCAGGTTGGTCGGATAACCATGGATTACATGATGTTTGATGTCTCAGCAGCCGTCGCTGCTATCGGGCACAACGCGGTTGACCAGCTAGCTCCTCCCGATAATCCTGACCACCCTGATCGTGCCGCCCTGTGGATTGATCTCCTGTCTCCCGCGTGTTGCGCGGCCACCGCCTTGAATGGCGCGGCCGGGTCAAGGAAGAGCAATGCCGCCGGAACCGTCGTCACCGCGGAAAGGGCAGAATCGCAGCCATTGTTTGGCAATACCATCTATGACCTTGCGACGGCTTGCGGAGACATCCCCTATGCCCTGCTCACCGGGCTGCGATCATTTCGCGGCGATCGAATTTATCTTGAGGCGTCGCTGCCCGATCCTGTCCTCCCCTCTCAATTTCAAGCTAGCGAATAGCTAGCGACTAGAAGGCCATCATGCAGCCACTGGCATTTTTGCTTCCTGTGTTTGGCGTCGTGATGACGGGTTACGTGCTCACTCGTCGGGGCGTGTTCTCCGATCAAGACATCGACGGTATTTTGAACTTTGTGCAGAAGCTGGCAGTGCCCTTCTTGCTGTTCATTTCTTTTGCCACCCAGACGCTTCCGACTGTCACTCCTTGGCCTCTTTTGATTGGCTATTATGTTCCCGCCCTCGTGGTGTTTGGCATGGGCACGGCGATTGGCGTGATGATGTTCAACCGCCCCCTTGCCTCGGGGCTGGTCGCGGGGGCATCCGGAGGGTTCTCTAACACGGCTTTGGTGGGGATACCCCTCATCCTTGCGGTTGTCGGGGAGCAGGCATCATTTCCCATGTTCTTCATCCTTACCATGCACGGGTCGCTTTATCTGGCTTTTGTGTTCGTGACCGTCGAGATGGCACGGTTTGTCGGGTCGTTTTCATGGCGTCGCATGGTGCGCACATTGGTTTACAATCCCATCCTTATCGGTGTGTTCGCCGGGATTGCGGTGAATCTTATCGCAGGGCCAATAACCGCACAATCAGTGGTGTTGTATTTTGACCTCGTGGCTTCTAGCACGGCCGGGTGCGCCTTGTTTGGCATGGGTGCCACCCTCACTCGCTATCGGATTGCGGGCGATATTTGGTGTGCTTTGGTTATCACCGTGTTGAAGATCATAGTCTTTCCGCTGCTTGTGTGGTATGTCATGGCGGTCTGGTTCGATCGTTCGGCACTGGAGGTGCTGGTTGCCGTGATGCTGGCAGGGTTGCCAAGTGGCATTTCTCCTTGGGTGGCGGCGGTGCGCAATGGGATGACGGGGCAGTTGCCCGGAACGGTCTTGTTGATGTCAACGCTGGGATCAGCGGTGACTTTGTCTTTTGTGCTGGTCGCTTTGGGTTAATTTTTGCATTGGAATTTTATGTCTGGATCATCGGCACTTCGGATTAGCCGCGAGGGGTGGATTTTGTTGGTTATTCTTGCCACGCTTTGGGGTGGCTCGTTCACCTTCAACGAGTTGGGTTTGATGGGCGTGTCGTCGTTCACGGTGACCATTGGGCGGCTTACCATCGGCGCCTTGGTGTTGGGTACGTTTTGTCTGGTAACCGGTCGGTGGCGGATGCGGCTGACGCTACCGCAGGTTGGGGGGTATGCTTTTTTGGGTCTGATTGCCTGCGCTATTCCCTTCAATCTGTATGCCTATGGCCAGCAGTATATCACTGGCAGTTTGGCATCGATATACAATGCGTTGACACCGATTGCCACCATTGTTGTCGCACACTTGCTTACGAAGGATGAGCGCCTGAGCCCGACCAAGGTTGTGGGAATTTTGTGCGGATTAGCGGGTGTTTTCGTGCTGATTGGTTTTGACGTTGACTCGATCTATGACACGGCGTTGATCGGGCAAGTGCTTTGTGCTTTGCCGCCGTTTTTTTATGCATTTGGCATTGTGGTTGCCCGTAAGATGGGCAGATGGCAGTTGGGGGCGGCAAGGTCGTCATTTTTGCAGGTGTTCTTTGGGACGCTGATAGCGATCCCGCTTGGCTATATTTTCGTTGACCCGCTTGCTGAGTTACAGGCAAGTTTCACCCATCCTGCGATGGTTCAGGTGTGGATTGGTTTGGTAGGCATTGGTGTGTTGTCGACGGGGGTGGCGTATTTGATTTATTTTCGTCTGATTGAGACGGTTGGTGCGGTGAATTTTTCTTTGGTGACGTATCTGATTCCGGTGGCGGCTATTTTGCTGGGCACGGTCTTTTTGGGCGAGCGGTTGACGGCGACTGATTTTGCGGGGGCGGGGATTATTTTGTTGGGCGTGGTTATCATTGACGGTCGTGTTGCGCGTCTTTTGGGGGCGGGTCGGCATTCATCGAGACCATAGCGGGCAGCAGTGAGACAGGGTATTCGAGCAGCTTGCCGCGAGCATTGCCATACAGAATTCGGAAACGGTGCGCACACAGGTGTTGCCGGGTGGAGTCATTCGAGCAAATGCGGAGGCAACAGTCACGGCCATCGTGCGCGATCTGCAGCCGGGCAATTGCCTCTCCAACCGACAGCAGGAATTTGCCGAGATTTGCGCCAACAACACCGATGAGGGGCACGATATAAAACCCGCGCAGGTGGAGGTCGAGATAACCCGCAATGGCACTATCTATGCCTTTGATGTGAAAACTGTTAAGCCGAACAAGAGTGGTTGGCTCGACTACAAAAGGCAATTGCTAAGTTGGTATGCGGTGAGCCTCGAGTCTGACTCTGATTGCCCGTAAGGTTCACGCGAGGGTTTGGGCCTATGGTGCCAAGAAAGTTTGAACGGCAAGCCGCAAGACAAGACAACCAGATGCGTAAGACCATCGGCAACGAATGATCAGGACGGGAATTGGGAGCGCGGACAAGTGCACCGATCGCAACCAAATCTGCCCCATCCCCCCCATAATGGAAGGCAATGCGTGCCTCTAGTGCTGCGACGGGTCGTTGCTGGGGCGGGTTGTCTTCTTCTCCAGCAGGGAGCTCACTACCCCATGCAGACTATTCAGCTCTTGCTCGGTGGGCTGGGCGCGCTGGGCGAGGGCATTCAAATTGGCGTGCGTCTTGCGCTTCATCGCAGGGTGGCGATAGTACCCCCGTATCTCTAGCTCGTTCGACAGGCGGTGCAGGAAATTGTGCAACAACCCCGACGATGCCGGCCGTTGCGGAGGAGTCGGCGCAATGCCAAACGGCTTTTGTGGGGCAAGGGGTGTGTCTGTCCTGTCCTGGCCAAGATCGGCGGGGTTGGGCGCGGTGACATATCCTGCTCGGTGGACAAAGATCGAATGGACTGTCAGCAAGACCGCCGACGGCAGGCTCAACGAGGCATGATGCGGGTTCACCGGCAAGTGCATCACGTGGGTGGCAAACAGCAGATCATCCCCGCTCAGGCCATTGTTTTCTTGGCCGAATATGATCGCATCATCCGAGGTTAGTGTCGGCAGGTCGGGGTATGCCAGCGTGTGCATGTTGCGGTCGCGCTGGCGGGCAGTGGTCGCGACGATGCTATGGCGATCGGCGACAGCCTGCTCGAGGGTCGGGAACAGCTGCGTATTCTCGAGGATCGCCTTCCCCTCGGTCGCTGTTTTGAAGGCCTCGTCATTGGGCCACCCGTCGCGCGGGGCGACAAGGCGCAACGCCGAGAAGGAGCTGTTTGCCATGCCCCGGGCAACCATGCCGATGTTGATGGCAAGCTGCGGGCGCACAAGGACAATAACAGGAAGGTTCTCAGGCATAGAATAGACGGCGAATTAACGGCTTATGGCCTGTCATTAGGAAACCGATGCACGCCTTCTCAGCTTGCCTCGGTGTCTTCAACGGTTTCTACCTCTATTTTGCCGTGCAGGGTGCGGTGCACGGGGCATTTGTTGGCAATCTCAAGCAGTTTCGCCCGCACGGTATCATCAAGGTCGCCCTCGAAGTGGATGCGGCGATGGATATAATCCGTTTTGATCACCCCTTCGCCGCGTCTCTCGTGTTGCAAGCGGACTCGCACGCGTTCAAGCGGCAACCGTTTCAGATCGGCATACATCCGCACGGTCATGGCGGTGCACGCCCCCAGTGCTGAGAGCAGATAATCGTAGGGGGTAGGGCCGGTGTCAGCGCCTCCGGGGACAGATTCGGGCTCATCGGCGGTCAGCTCGTGGCTGCCGACGCGGATCGACTGGGCAAGCCGCGTGGTCAATTTCTCTTCCACTTCGACCACGCCAGCAGGGAGTGGTTTGGGCTTGGCCTCTTCCGTGAGGTCAAGGTAACGGACCGCCCAGTTGGCGATCACGTTGGCGGCGTAGTCGGCATCCCGCTTGCCAAACAGCAGGTGATGGGCGTTATCTAAGGAGACGAAACTTTTCGGATGCTTCGCCGCGCCAAATATTTGCCCGGCGTTCTCGATCCCCACGAAATTATCGACCGGCGAGTGCA
>JAHZLG010000020.1 GCA_022599995.1 Alphaproteobacteria bacterium
CAAAGAAAAGATCGATATGCTGCGCGTCGAGCGACGCACCCTAGAAGAGACATGGGGCGATTCCATCGTCAAAACGTCCGAAGAAATCACCTGACGCTCGGTTGACGGTGCCATTGCTGCCATCGCAGCGGTTGATCATCGGCGCGGCTGCCATCGCAGCAGTTGATCATCGGCACGGCTGCCATCGCAGCGGTTGATCATCGGTGCGGCTGATCATCAGCTCGGTAGAACCGATCACTGTGCGTTGCACCAAGAGCCTCCCTCCCTCATTCGCCGTCTGGCTAGGCACGCATGATTTCATTGATCCCCCTTATCATTGGTGTGGGCATTGTCGCCGGCATTCTTGCCGGCCTGCTGGGAATTGGAGGCGGGCTTGTCATCGTGCCGATCCTGCTCTCGGTTGCCCCCGAAGGTATCACCATCCATCACATTGTCGCCACCTCGCTGGCGTGTATTTTGCCGACGGCTATTTCGTCGGTCAATTCACATCGCCGCCGTGGCAACCTTGATCTCAAGGAGGCAAAGCGTTGGGTGCCTCCGGTGGCGTTTGGCGCATTTGGCGGCAGCATCCTCGCCCATTTTATGTCGACCACCCTGTTGGAATATATTTTCGCCATCCTGTGTTTGGCGGCGGCGTTCAATATGTTCCGCGCCCGTCCCTATCATTTTGGCGAGCAGCTTCCGAGCGCATGGTGGTTTGCCCCGCTGATTGGGGTCGTCATTGGCATTCTTGCCTCGTGGATGGGGGTTGGCGGGGGCATGTTCATCGTCCCCCTTATGGTTGGCTTTGCTTGGCCATTGCGCAAAGCAACAGCTATGGGGTCATTGCTGGCGATCTTCGTCGCTATCCCCTCGGTGCTCGGCTATGTGTTGCTGGGCGGCGGCTACAGCGATGGCTTCCTCGGCTATGTCTACCTTCCGTATTTTGCCATCATTGTGGCCGCATCAATCCCGGCTGCGCCCTTGGGCGTGTACCTTGGCACGGTACTGCCGGTCGCCTTTGTGCGGCGATTGTTTGCGGCAATCCTGTTTACCAACGCAGTACGCATCCTGTTCTTTTCGTGAACCGCCCTTTCACCATGCGTCCGTTTTTGAACGGGACTGTCCGCCTAGCCACAGGAAAGTGGTTTCCGTCGCCAACCACTGATTCCTTGCTCTTGGCCATGTCGGTGGAAGTGTCGGACGGTCAGCGCGTGCTCGATCTGGGGTGCGGCCCCGGCACTCTTTTGCTGTTGCATGGCGCCCGGTTGCGCGCCGCAGGCAAATTGCCGACCTGCCTGCATGGCATCGAAAAGGACGCGCAATTCCTTGATATCGCCCAATCCATGGCGACGGAGAACGCCCTCGACCTCTGGTTGCTTGCCGCCGATGTTGCCGCCTTTGTGAAGCCGGAAACAGGAGAAGCGAAAGCAACCGAAGCGCTGCTGGCAATCGAGGAGAACAGCTATGACATTGTGGTGGCAAACCCTCCGTTTTACTTCGACGGCACCCGCGGCAATCGGCGGGGCGCATGGAATCACGGCGCAGAAAAAGATGAGCTTGCCCAGTGGCTAATTCTCGCCCAGCGCAAGCTGGCACACCGTGGATTCGGACACCTGATCGTCCCGACTTCGCTGTTGCCTCTGGTGCTGAGCACGTGGCAAACAGCACGACAATTCCGTGACGCGGGCGATTTCCGGATCATCCCGATCCGACCGCATGCGGGCAGCACTGCTATTCGCACCCTGATCCGGTGGCAAAAAGGGGTAAGCGCCCCGTTGCAGATACTGCCGTCGCTGGTATTGCGCCCGGAGAAGGATGGGCGTGAATCCGCTCCATCCTCGGGAGATTCTCCGTACACGCAATTTATTGAGTCGGTGTTGCGTGATGGGCTGTCGATTCGATGGGAGAGCAACGACAACGCCGATGATGGGCAATTTGCGCAGGCCACGCGAGGCTGAGGTGCTCTGTGGGGAGGAGGAGACGAGTGGGGTTGGGAGGGTGAGGAGATGAGTGGGGTGATGTAGGGAGTGTGGGGAGGGGTGGGGAGGGGTGGGGAGGGGTGTGCGCAAGGTTAGTACTTCGGAGAGCACCCCCCGCCCGTTGCAGTACCTCATCGAAATAACTGGCGCGCGAAGCGCATCGCTTCATTTAGCTCGCTCATGCGCATATGGTCGCCGAATGGGGAATCGGGATGAAAGACAGTCGCTAAGGTGCGGTAACGCCTCGTGCAGCTCGCAAGGGAGACTATCTCGGTCGGGGGGAAACCTAAGACATAGCGCATCTCATTCGTCGAGTGACACGCCCGGCCGAGGGGCTCAAAACGCATCTTCTCGATAAATCCGTTGGCCGTCTCCAGCTGTTCCGTCGTCCGTTCGAGCTTTTCTTGCGCCGTGGAGGTGCTGGTCGACTCTGCGGTCACCTGCATGGCACCACGATGTAACTGGACGGCAAGGTTCAGTGCCCGCCGAATGCGCGGAATCGGGGCAGGCACGCTCAGGCGCAACTGCAATCGAGGCTTGCGTTTGATCACCTTCTGCTTGTCATTTGCACTATTGCTTGCACCGCCGCTGTCATTGCCGCTGTCATTGCCGCTTGTGCTATTGCTTGCCCCGCCGCCGCCATTGCCACTGAGAATGACCACGCGATCGCGATCGCCGGGTTGTGGCTCGCCCGGGTCGGGTTGCAGGTCGATATGGTCATCAGAGAACACCAACAGGATACTGCGTGCCAACTCTGCCACCGAGCACGATTGTTGCTCAGCGGTTGCCAGAACATCGGCCACAAACCACGAAGGACAAGGCACAATCACAACCCGCTTCGACTGGGTAAGCCCGCGAATAGCTCCCATGCTTTGGTTTCCCCTTTTCCTTACCGCTTGTTAATTTCGGCACCGATGAGGTACACAACAATCAACAAGGTCAATAAGGCCAGCATGGCATTTATGCGTTTGCGCGTCCTCGGATTGCTAATCCGCGAGAAAA
>JAHZLG010000273.1 GCA_022599995.1 Alphaproteobacteria bacterium
CGTGCCTTTTCTTTCAGGATCACGCTTGAGGTACTTTTAGCAGCAGTATCGGGGGTTGGTGCGGCATGCGCTGGCGACTGTGTTGCTGTGGGCGTCCCTCGGTCGCCTGTTGGTCGGTTGCCGGTTGGGTTGCCATCCCTGTTGTTCTTGCAGCACTTTTGTAATTCCTTGTCGCATCATTTTCCGCCCGGCGCGGGTGGATTTCTCATTGTCACAACATCCTATGACACTCACCGACTACACACTTTCGATCATTGTTGATAACCAGCCGGGTGTTCTTGCCAAGGTAGTTGGGTTATTTTCCGGGCGCGGCTACAACATCGAGAGTCTCACTGTGACTCTCCTCCATGTTGAATCGGAGTTCTCCCGCATCACGATCGTCACGCGCAGCGACCCGAATGGGATAAACCAGATCAAGACCCAATTGCTGCGGGTGGTGCCGGTACGCGAGATCATCGACCTGACCTCGGATGGCGAATTCGTCGCACGCGAGGTTGTGATGGTGAAATTCTTTGGTGAAGGACACGCGCGGCGCGAAGCTCTTCGGATCGCGCAGGTGTTCCACGCCGATGTCGATGACACCACCTTACAGACATTCGTCTTCACCTTGACGGGAGGCACAAAGAAGGTCGAAAGCTTCATTGACCTGCTTAGCTCGCTCGGTCAGGTTGAGGTCGTTCGCTCGGGGGTAATTGCGCTGTCCCGTGGGGCGTCCATCCATTCATTGCCGCCCTCAATCAATGATTGAGGCTTCGGCTTCTTTGTTACTCCCTCAGGAGCATTCCATGCAGGTATACTATGATTCCGATGCTGATCTTGGCATCATCCGTTCCAAGAAGGTAGCCATTTTTGGCTACGGTAGTCAGGGACACGCGCACGCGCTGAACCTGCGTGACAGTGCTTGCGCCGACGTTTGCGTTGCGTTGCGGGCGGGTTCGGGTTCGGCAGCCAAGGCCGAGCAGGCAAATTTTAAGGTCATGGACCCCGAGGCGGCTGCCAAATGGGCTGACGTTGCCATGTTGCTGATCCCCGACGAGAATCAACGCGACCTGTATCTTGACGTGTTGCGGGATAACCTACGCGAGAACACCTCGATTGCTTTTGCCCATGGGTTGAACGTGCACTTTAGCCTGATCGAGCCGCGTCCTGATTTGGATGTGATGATGATTGCTCCCAAGGGCCCGGGGCACACGGTGCGGTCGGAATACCTGCGCGGGGGTGGCGTTCCGACGTTGATTGCGGTGCACCAAGACGCCTCCGGCAATGCCAAAGAGGTTGCCCTGTCGTACGCAAGCGGCATCGGTGGCGGCAAGGGCGGCATCATCGAGACGACCTTTCGCGAGGAGTGCGAAACCGATCTGTTTGGCGAACAGGTCGTGCTCTGCGGTGGGTTGACCGAGCTCATTCGCAATGCCTTCGAAGTGTTGACCGAGGCGGGCTATGCCCCCGAAATGGCCTATTTCGAGTGCCTCCACGAGGTGAAGCTGATTGTCGATTTGATGTACGAGGGCGGGATGGCCACCATGCGCTACTCGATCTCAAACACGGCGGAGTACGGCGACTACCAAACCGGCAAACGGATCGTCACTGAGGAGACGAAAGCAGAGATGCGTCGCGTGCTCGATGACATCCAGAGCGGACGTTTCACCCGCGACTGGATGCTTGAGAACAAAGTCGGGCAAACCCAATTCAAGACCGAACGTGCCCTGCGTGCCGAGCATCCCATTGAAGAGGTTGGCAAGCGCCTGCGCTCCATGATGCCGTGGATTTCGGAAAAAAGTCTGGTTGACAAAAACAAAAACTGATTAATGCCTTTGCGTGTCTTGGGTGCGAAATGCCATCGCATCCATTGGCAGCGTGGTGCTGTCGCGCGGAGGACATAGATTACTAGGGTTGCGATGGCTAAGGACGAGAAAAAAGAACCTGATAATTTTCGCAGCAGTCTGGCAACATCGGAGGCCCTAGAAACCGAGGAATTTTTCCTCACCCCGTGGTTGCGGAAGAACGCCGTTGGTGTAGCGGCTGGCGTGGTCGTTTATCTTCTCACGGTGGTGGGCCTGGTTTTTTTCGTGCTCAGTGTGGTTCCAAGCACGCAGCAACTTCAGCGCGCCCGCACATCGACGGATGTGCAAATCCCCCAACTGATTGATATTCATCAACCGCAGGATGAAGACACCGTTGATCGCCTAGACTTTCAGCGTGATTTTCTTGAATCCACGGATTTGGGTTTTCTGCCAGCGCGTGACGCGACGGGCAAGCCGTCGTTCTTGGCTTACAGCAATGAATCATCGTTGTTGCCTTGTCCCTATAGTCTTGTCGTCCTGCTCACTGACCTCGTTTCCTTCGATGATTTTACCGATCGCATGTCGGCGGTGCCTCAGGAGGTCGGCGTTGTTTTGTCGCCCTATGCCGCTTCGTTGCCGCTTCAGACATACACATTGCGGTACCTAGGGCACGAAATTCTTCTTGAGTTTCCGTTGCAACCTCAGAATGCGGCCGTGTCGAACCGAGGCTATCTTGTATATCCGGTGACTGCACCGAGTCAGCGGCGCACGGGTGCGCTTGATCGCCTGCTTGGGATTGCCACAGGGTATGTCGGATTGTACAGTGCGGGCCCATCGGTGATGACGGATTCCGTTTTCGGTCAGCTGGTTGAGACCTTTGATCGCCGCGGCTTGCTTTGGTTTGACTCGGCGACGGGTTTTGCCAGCGAGGCAGCCAATTTCTCTTCTGTTCGATGGGTTGGCGATTCTTCTGCTGAGTCCTTGACTGAGGTTGCCGCCGAGCTTGACCGATTGAGCAGTACCATCCGGCGTGACCGTCAGTTGGTAGCCAGCTTCTCGGCACGTTGGCTAGTGTACCCTCAGACCGTTGATTATTTGTCGTCGCTGACCTGTGAAAGGTTTGCGGCAGCAGAAGAGAATACAATTGTATCACAGCGGGAATCGATTTTGATTTCCCCTTCGGCACTTTTTGCTGGTTTCCGATAATTCGCCGCTAAGCTGCAGCCGCTGATCGGCAACCACTAGTGCCAACCCCTGATCGGCAACCACTAGTGGCTGCCACTAGTGGCATCCGCTGAGCGGATA
>JAHZLG010000274.1 GCA_022599995.1 Alphaproteobacteria bacterium
CGCGGTGATGCGATCAAGATTACCAGCAATGCCGCTTCGGGCACGCTCCAGCAGGGGCAGGTGAGACTGGTTGATCAGAACGGCGATGGGGCGCATGACCTCGTGCTATCCGAGCAAAATAATGTCCGCGATGTGTTGCTCGCAGGGGCCGATCTGCGATTCGACAAATTGCATGTAGCACCCTCTCACAGCAACCCGATCACCGATGATCTCAACTTGTACTTCGGCGATGTCGTTTCGGTGGATTTTGCCGCCCTACTGGACGGGGGTTACGGCGATAAGACATACTCGATAAATGCGCCCGCGGAAGAGGCGGGGTGGATATCGATTGACGCCGACGGCATGATCGAGATTGCACCAACCGCCAGCCATGAACCGTCTAACGCCAATCACTCCTTTGTGGTGACGGCAGCCGATGACTCGGGCTCGGTCGTGCGGACGGTGAACATCAGTTATTCCGAACTGTACATCACAAGCCCTGTGCTCGACGGAGTCACCGATATTGTGCTCACCGACTATGTCGCCGCCGTGAACATTGCGAATGTCACAACCGACAATCCCGACGTGCTGGTAACAGGACAAGGGCAAGCGACAGGGCTCGATTTTTCGAATGTGACTCTGAGCACATCCGAAAGCATCATCACGACGACCATCGAGCGCACTGGGGCAAGTGACATTGTCGCCCAATTTACTCTGGTTGACGCCTCACCCATTGAGATCACCGCTGACACCGCCGCGGCGGGCACCGAAATCGTGCTGAGTGGCGCGGGCGATGTCAACGGCGACGGGATAGCTGATACCATTTCCCTCTCGCAGGACGGCACATTCGCAACCCTTGTCTACGAAGGCGCAACCGACAGTGCCGACGTGGAGGTGCGCATTACGACCGCCGGCGGATCGACGCCGCTTGCTGTGTACAGCGGGGTCGACATGAACCGAGACGGCTTCGATGACGTGCTCGTGGCAACCGACGAAAATCTTTATGTTGTGTGGGGAGACAACGTCACCACCCTCGGCACTGCAATCGGCAATGATCCCCAAAACCGATTGCTCAATGTCGACGAAGACCTGACTATTTTTGAAGGACGCGTGTTTTCCTTCAATAATTACACCGCCTCGAACAACGCCTTAACGGTCACGGCATGGAAAGATGCCACGGATAATTACGTCGATATTGCGGTGGGGGCAAACAACACCTACGTGATCGATGGCAGAACCCTCGCCGAGGGCAATGACTATGAACGCCTGCAATTGGCGGCGGCAACGACTGAAAATGCCTTGGTTGCCCTGTCCCATGATCAGGACAACAGCCTCTATGGCAGCACGGTGGTCGATCTCGATGCCCTGTTCAACGGGACCAACCTGACCTACGCCATCACGGACGATCTGGCCAGCAATGACGTGTTCACCTATACCTCAGGTGACTCTTCGGTCACGCTGTCATCGGCCCAAGTGCCGGCTGAGGGAGCTGTTGTAACCATTACGGCCACCGACGCCGACAACAATGTTGCCCAATTGCATGTGCGCGTGGCACGCGCACTTGAGGCATCGAGCATCGCCGATCAAGAGTACCTGATCGATCCCAGTGTTACCGACGGCACGCTCGACGTCTCGACCCTGTTTCGCGGTGGCTCGGGGGTGGTGAACTACGAATTGGTCGGCACTTACGCGAATGGCATCGTTTTCGACGCCTTAACCAACTTGATTACGGTCACGTCGTCCCTGTACGATGGGGACTTCGATAGTGCCACCTCGATTGTCGTGAAGGCGACGGACGCCGAGGGCGCGACAGTGCAATCCACAGCAACGGCCTACTTCTATGCCCCGTTCACGGTTGTCGCTGACCTGTCCTACGAGGGACTGATCTTTGACCTTGATGACTATGTCCAAGGCGGCAAAAAGGACTACTCCTTTGTCCCCGCGGCAGGGCAAACCTTCTATAGTGTCGACGCTGACAGCAACGAACTTGCCTATTTTCAGCAGGCCAGTAACCCCGCGGTCGAGCAAATCACCCTGAGTGGCACAACCGCCATTGCCAACGTCCAACAAGCCAGTGTGGCGATCACCGCCGAAGACGATGATTATGGCCCCACGGCTGACCTCAACCTGACCTTTACCCTCGGCTTTCGCGCCGTGACCGCAACCCTCCAGCTCGGCAATGACGGGCAGGGCACGATCGATATTGATTTTGCCAACGACGACAAACAATTCCTCAACACCAACCTTGCCGCCGACGAGGCCAACCCCGCCTTTACGGTCTACGGTCGATTTACCGATTCCAACGATGTTGCGAAGGTGGTCTCGTTTGATCTGCCCCTGCGTGCCACCGACGGCAACGCGAATATCCTGACTGGCTCAGCCATAGACCCCGACGACGCCAATGTGACGAATTACTTCGGCTATGATGCGTTGTTCGATCGCAATGACTTAGACGCCGCCCTTTCGTTGCTCGATGTGAAGAGTGGCACCGATGTGACCCTGTCGCTCGGGTTTGCCGACACAACCCTCGATGTGCGGGTGAAAAACGCCAACTCCACCGAGCGATTCAGCTTCGTGATGGAAGATGCCTATGGACTGCGCCCCGATCAGGACGACGATGTCATCGCCGACGCCGCGACCATTGGGGCACTGTCCCAATATGGAACGTTCACGGTGACCTCCGTTGCCACGAACAACGACGGCGACGTGACGTGGACGATCAGCCATCCCTATCCGATCGATAGCGCATCACTCAACAGGGCCGACTTCGCGCTCGCCTTTCAAGGGTTTGAGAGTGCCGCAGTGGTCGCTGCACAGGGCTTAGATACAACCGCGACGGTCGCGGTCGATGCGAACGACGACACGATTTACCACGTCACGATGACGGGTGCCGCCCTTCAGGCAGCATTAGAAAGTGCCTTCTCCGGACAGAACATTGCCGCCGCATCGGGCACAGTCACCCTGCGCTTCGATCAAGGGGCAGGCATTCAGACGCCCAACAGCGGCCCCAACCCGCTGACCACGGTGCCCCTGAGCACGGGCGACATACCTGTTGCTAACGGTGTCGTTGCCACTCCCTTAGCACTGGCCGCATTCGGCCTGAATGTGCAATATGAGCAATCCTCCGACGAGGTGGCAACGTTCACCGTCACCTACTCCTTGGATGGGGCGGCGAGTTTTGGCGTTCTCTTTGGTAACGGCGTTGCCGATGATCTCGTTGCTGCGGACTTCGTGCTCTCGAGCGGGGTGACCTTTGTTGACGCAACCCAATCCGCTGACAACAGCGAAATCGTCGCTACCTTCTCCGCTGCTTCCGCCTCTTTCACGGGGAGCACCCCATCCGAATTTCCCCATGCCGCCGTATCAGTTGATCTCTCTGCCGCAGGCAAAGCCAAGGTAGTCGACGACTTCGGGCGCACCACCAAGGCCAACAATGCCATCACCGACGCTGTCCTCTTTGAAAGTGTGCTGAAACTCTCGCACATTGACTGGGCACCCCAAGGACCTTCAG
>JAHZLG010000275.1 GCA_022599995.1 Alphaproteobacteria bacterium
CGCCACTCCGATCCTTCCGATCTGCGGCGGCACGTGGGTTATGTCTCGCAGAATGGGGCGTTGTTCTACGGCACAATTCGCGACAACATCCTGTTGGGGGACAGCTGGATTCCCAATGAGCGCGTGATTAATTTGGCGCGCGATATTGGTTTGGCCCGGATGCTTCAGGGGTCATCGCTGGGGATTTTTACCCCCGTCGGGGAGCGGGGCGAATTCCTCTCGGGTGGGCAACGACAGGCAGTCCTTTTGGCTCGGGCGTTGATTCATGAGCCTTCGTTGCTCTTGCTCGATGAGCCCACGGCGAACATGGATTCGACCACCGAGGCGATGGTGATCAATTACCTTGCCAAGTGGCGGGAGCGGCGAACCCTTGTCTTCGTGACCCACCGTCCGAATTTGATCAGCATCACGGATCGGGTGCTTGTGATGGATCAGGGCAAGATCATTCTGGACGATTCGCGTGATGCGGTCGCCCGCCGTCTGGCGAAAGACAGGGATTCTTGATGACACCTCCTTCCTCTGGTGCCTCGCCTTCCGAGGCGGCCTCCCCGCCTGAGCCGGGGGCTCCTGTGGCACGTCGCGGCACGGTGCCGCCGCCGAGTACTGCCGTGCCGCCGAGCCTAGGCATCGAAGACCCTTATGACCATCAGGCACGCCAAGAGGTGATCATCCCTTCTTATGAGGGACTGCGTGGGCCGGGTGTTGTCGGCGTTGTGATTCTGCTCGTGATGGTCGCGTTTGTGCTTGCCTTCTTTCTTTGGGCAAGCTTTTCGGCTTTGGTCGTCTCGATACGGACGAATGGCCAAGTCATTCCGCATAGTCAGGTGCAGACGGTTGAAAATCTCGAGGGGGGCATCCTCGCCGCTCTCTTGGTGGATGCTGGCGACGTCGTCATCGCGGGTGAGGTGCTGGCGCGCATCGACGACACGGTCATCAGCTCGTCTTTTCGGGGGGATGTCATTCGTTATTTGGCGAATGTGGCCGCGGTTGACCGTCTCTCGGCCGAGATGGAGGGGCGATCGTCTATCCGCTTCAGCGATGATTTGGCGACGCCGACTCTGGTTGACGCCGCGACCGCATTGCAGATTCGCGACGAAGAGGAGGCCGTCTTCCGCCGCCGCACGATCGAGTTCCGCTCGACCTTATCCCGGATGGGTGCCGAGGTGAGTCGCATCACCGAGCAGCTCACTGGGCTAGAGCAGCAGGTGCGCAACCTTACCGAGCAGCGCGGCTTGACCCAGGAGTTGTTGACGATCTCGACTGCCCAAGCGGAGAAGGGGCTGACCTCGAACACGGAGGTTCTCAAGCTTAGGCGGCAGGTCTCGGAGATTAACGGCAAGCTGGGCGAGCTAGACCTGCGCTTGAAGAGCCTCACCGGGGATTTGACCGCGACGCGGGCGCGGATATCTGAGTTCCGCAATCAGCGTCTTAGCCGCAACCAGTCCGATTTGCAGGCGACTCGCGTGGAGCGCGACGCCTTGTCGGAGAACCTCAACGCCTTGGGGGATCGCGTGCGTCGCCGTGAGGTGCGTTCTCCGGTGAATGGCATTGTCCAGCGTCTTTTGATCACCACGATTGGCGGGGTTCTGGCACCGGGCGAGCCCATCATGGAGATCGTCCCTGTAGATGATGATCTTTTGATTGCGGCGCGCATTCGCCCGAGCGATCGGGCTGATTTGCGGGCGGGGATGGAGGCCTTTGTCCGCATCACGGCCTACGATGCCTCGGTGTACAATTCGTTGCCGGGGTTGGTCGAGCGGGTCAGTGCCGACACCCTCTTCGATGCCAATACCGGGGTGAATTACTTCGAGATGATCGTGCGGGTTGACGAGTCGCGCATCACCCTCGAGCAGCTGCGCGAGACGCCGATTCGCCCCGGCATGGAGGCACAAATTGATGTGGTCACCGGCGAGCGCACGATCCTAGAGTACATTCTCAAGCCGGTATTGAAATTACGCGAGCGCGCCCTCCGCGAGCCCTAAGGCTAAGCCTTACAGGTTACACCGCGCCGACTGGCAAGCAGTCACTGCTGGCAAACCGTGACGGCTAGCAACCCTAGGGCTACACCCTAAGGCTAGGCCTCTTACAGGCTACACCGTGACGACTGGCAAACCGTGACAGCTAGCGAACCTTGAAGGCTGGCAAACCGTGACAGCTAGCGAACCTTGAAGGCTAGCGAACCGTGACGGCTAGCGAACCTTGAAGGCTAGGCCTCTTACAGGCTACACCGCGCCGACTGGCAAGCAGTCACTGCTAGCGAGCCGTGACGGCTAGCGAACCGTGAAGGCAACACTGGGTGCTGAAGGCTGGACACCACTAAGAGACAAAATAATAGGTGGTCGTCGCATCCGCCAAAACAAGGTAATCAAGGACATTATCGTTTTGCAGCGCATGGTCGGACTCGGCAAAGCTAACGACGTTGTTGTCATCGATCGCCACCGCCCCAAAGGAGTGCTCTTCGACCTCCAGCGGTGAGGAAATGCCGGCCACCGTGGCAATATCGGTGGTGTAGGCATCGCCTTTTTGTTCGATGTCGAAGACAAAGAAATTCTCGAATTGCGCCACCTGACTGAGGACCGAGTCATATTCGCTCTTATCCATAAACAGGTTGTACAGTGCTTTCAGCTTTATCCACGTGAAAACATAGTCGACAAGAAAGCTGGCATTGGGCGGCAGCCATTCCGCCGGGTCTCGATCGCTTTTGCTTTGGTTGGTGCTGTCATCCACGGCTATCAGCACTGCCTCATTATCGATGTTGTTGGCAAAGTCTTCGCGTTCTTGTTGCGACCAGTAACTTGCCCCCGAGCGATGCGCCTCGGCAAGGGGGATGAAATGGTCAATATCGACGTCTGATGCGATGGTGAATGTCATCCCGGTATAGGGATCGTGCCATTGTCCGGTTGCGACTGTCCGGTTGGTCGCGCTGGTAAACGTAACGGGGGCGGTGCTTTCTGCGATCAGGACTTCGGCACGCGTATTTTGTCCGTCTTTGTCGGCGTCGATCCAGCTGCCATATTGTCCATTTCGGTCGTAGTCTTCGGCAATGCCATCATAGAATGTGATGCCGTTTGCCGCAGCAGCCGATAGGTTTGTCGCCGAAATGTTAAATTCGAACGGGTGGTCATTCCCGACATTGTCAATCGTTTGGAGTTGCGGTGTCTCGATGGTTGGGACAGTGCCCACGCCCGATGCATCGCTGGAGTCCGTCTCGCCGCACGCCGCCAGCAACAGCATGGTGAGGTGGCCGGTGTTCTTTGTCATCCATCGTTGTGTGCTGCGGTCTTGTTGCGTGCGCATGGTCTGCTTGTCTTTCGTGCTGGTGCTGGTGTCGGTTCATCGTGCTCCGCCTGTGGGCACTGTCTTAGCGTGGCAATTTGCCTGATGCATCGTGCACTTCTGCGTCTTAGCCATCGTGCAAGAGGCAGGCACCCCGGGTCGCGGCCAAGCACTCCCTCTGACACACCCACCTTGAGTTTAGCGACGAAAAGCCACGCAACAAGATGCTTGATGACGATAACGGCAGTGGTAACGGCAGTGGTAACGAGCAGCCGTCCCCTCGATGTTGATTCACAAGTTACCCATCGCGTTCTTTGAGGCATCGCATCGCATCGCATTGGCAAGGCAATCATGTCCGTTTTTGAAACGTCCCAACCCTCTGTTGCCACTGTCGCAGAGCCAATCGCGTCTATCACCCGCGAGGTGGTTATGATCAGCAACCACACGGGCCGTCACGCCTACGAGAGATCGATCTCAGCAAATTGAGCAACGCCCCTCTCTTACTGGCTTTGCTCGAGCCGCTGTTGGGCAATGGCAACATATTCCGCCGAAATGTCAATTCCTAGCCAATTCCGCCCCGCTGCTGCTGCCATTTTGCAGGTGGTGCCACTGCCGCACATCGGATCAAGCACGGTGTCGCCTGCATTCGACCACGACCGAATATGATCAGACGCGAGCTGCTCGGGAAACACCGCCGGATGCTGGAAGGCAATCTTGTCCTTGGTTGTGCCGCCTAATCCGACGGCATATTGCCAAATGTTGTTGCGCACCTTCTCCGTTTTCAACTCAACCGGACGCTTGCGGTTGACCCCATCCGCCCCCTTGTTGTGAACGGCGGTCTCCCAGCCATTGCGCTTGGTCGGTTCGGTCAGGGGATTGAACGTTTTTGGCTTTCCCTTGGCAAAAACGATCATCAGCTCATAGCAATTGGTGTAGGCATTCTTGCGCATGAAGGGGGTGTTCTTCTTCTGGTAGATCATAATGTCGTGCACTGTCCAGCCTATTTCGCGCCCGATGAAGGCGTGCTCGAAGCTGGTGAGGCTGCGTCCCTTGTTGATCTTTTCTCCGACCACCCAGACGCACACGCCGCCCTCTACGGTGGCGTTGAAGATTGCTTGCAGCATCCGCCCCGGGTCAAAGGAATACCCCTTGTAATCTCGTAGGGTGTCGTAGGGGGGACTGGTAACGGTCAGGTCGACGAATTCACTGCCGGAATCACCTAAGACAGAAACCGCATCGCCAATCAGGAAGGTGTTCAACGCGGGACGTGAATCGTCTTGCTGCATGCGAGATTTCAATCATACAATGAGGGTGGTGTGCACTCTAGGGTCAGGACTCATTAAATAAGGTAAGAGTTTGTTCTAGGTTTACGCAATCAAAA
>JAHZLG010000276.1 GCA_022599995.1 Alphaproteobacteria bacterium
AAGGTAAGTGCATGGTAAACGGTAAAGAAATGGAAATAGCATTGTGGGTAAAGGACACAAAGACGGGTGAAAAGTTCTTTTCAGCTTCATTTAGCGAACCATACGTAGCCCAAGAACCTACAATTAAAGATACCCGTACCTGTAACAGACAACATCTCCAAACAACCATGAACGATAACCCCAAAGCATGACGACAATCCACGACTCCGATTTGATCCCCTCCTTTCAATCGGCAACGCAGAAAAACGGTGTTGCGCCTTCCGCGGCAAATCAGAATGAGAACCGTCCGATGCGCGACGGCAACCTGTTCGAAGTTACCCCCTCGGCAGGGCTCGTCCCGTGGTTAGAAGAGCAAAAACTATCCCTTGCGGTGTCGACCTATCAGGCGGGGAAAATGCTGTTTTTTGGCCCCCGCGATGATGGCCAGCTGTGGATATTCAATCGAAACATTGGACACTGCCTCGGCATGTCATTCGACGACAAGCGGGATTTCTATATCTCGACCAGCTACGGCATCTATCACTTTTCCAATCTGCTGGAAGATTCCCAACAAACGGCTGATGGGTGTGACCTACTCTTGCATCCCCAGACATTTTTTGTCACGGGCGACCTCGACACGCACGACCTGCAAGTGACCGCCGATGGGCGCGTGATCTTTGTTGCCACTCAGTTCAACTGCATCGCAGAGCTTGCGCCTTCGCACTCTTTCCTCCCCATCTGGAGACCTCCTTTTGTCTCCGAGCTTGTTGCTGAGGACCGTTGCCATCTCAATGGGCTGAGTTTGGTCAACGGCGTGCCGAAATACGTCACCATCTGTGGCGTGTCAGATCAGGCAGACGGTTGGCGCGCGTTGCGCGTTGGCGGGGGGATTGTCATGGACATTGAAACCAACGAAGTCGTGTGTGAGGGGCTGTCGATGCCCCACTCGCCGCGCTGGCACGAGGGCGTCCTGTATGTCCACGACTCCGCAACCGGCTATTTCGGCAGGGTCAACATGCAAACGAAAGCATTCGAGCCGATCGCCTTTTTGCCGGGGTATTTGCGGGGTTTGGGGATGTATCAGCGCACTGCCCTGATGGGCACCTCGATGCCCCGCGGCAACGATATTTTCCGCGGGTTGCCGCTGGAACACGAGATGAGCCGCCGGGAAGAGACGCCCAAGTGCGGGGTGTACTTCGTCGACCTCGATACAGGGGAAATCAACGCGTGGTTTCAGATGCGGGGCATCGTTGACGAGATATATGACGTCGTCCCCATTGTCGGCAAGCGCAAGGTGATGGCACACTCGCCGCACTCCGAGCACGACATGCGGCGCGTGGTGTCCTTTGCGCCGCACTGACCGTCGCCGCCTTCTTTTTGCCTTCTCTCCTTGCTGAAATTGACACCTGCTATGCCAGCCACGCCCGCGCAACCTGTGATGCCGGTTCTTCCCACCTATATCACTGATCTCAGCGAACATGCCCGTCCGGGCACCAACCCCGCCGATAATGATGGGCTGGATGTTATCACCCTTGGACGGTGCTCGGTTGATGTCTACGGCGAGCAACGCTATGTCCGCCTTGAAGACACCACCAGCTTTGCCCGCTATGTCGGAGGCTGTCCTGCCAATATTGCCATCGGCATGGCACGGCTTGGCATGCGGGTAGGATTTATCACCCGCGTCGGCGAAGACCAAATGGGAAGGTATATCCGCGAGCAAATGCGGCGCGAGCATGTCGATGTGACCGGGATACAAACCGATGCCGAGCGGCTCACTGCCCTTGCCATTTTGGCGATCCGCACCGACGAGGAATTCCCCCTGCTCTTTTATCGGCATGACTGCGCCGATATGGCGATTAATCCTGCCCTGATTGATGCGACTTGGCTGACGAAGGCATCGGTTTTGGTAACCACGGGCACGCATCTAAGCACTGCAGAGATGCGTGCTGTAACCCAGCATACGACCACCCTGATGCGGCAGGCGGGGCGCACGGTGGTTTTTGACATTGACTACCGCCCCAATTTGTGGGGCAAGGCGTCGCTCGAAGATGGGGCATCGCGTTTTGTCGTTGCCGCCGAGGTGACCGCCATTCTTCAGCAACACGCCGCCCAGTGCGATGTCATTGTCGGAACCGAAGAGGAGTGGCACATTGCCGGTGGGAGCACCAACACCATCGAAGCACTGCGGCAGATGAGAGCAATCACCCCTGCTATCTTGGTGGTGAAGCGCGGGGCTGAGGGGTGCTCGACCTTTGCTGGTGCCATCGGTGATTATTTGGACGATGGCATCACTGATCGTGGCCCGACCATCACTGTGTTCAATGTGCTCGGTGCCGGTGATGGGTTTATGAGTGGTTACCTGCGTGGGTTGTTCGGAGAGTGGGCGGGGGACGACCCCTCCAGTGCGGCGGGGGACGGCGAAAACCAAGGAGCCGCCTCCGCACCCACCTCAATGCCCGCCTCCGCACCCGGCTCAATGCCCACCTCTTTGTCTGCGGCACAGTCCCCTGCCCTCGACGCCCGGATTCGCCGAGCCAGTCTTTATGGCAATGCCTGTGGTGCCCTTGTCGTCTCGCGCCACGGGTGTGCGCCCGCCACGCCGAGTTGGTCGGAGCTCACCTATTTCCTTGCGCGTCGGCACGATGCTGCCGCCTTCTCGGCGGATGGGGTGCTTGCGTTGCATCGCGACGCCGCGCTTGCTCGGTTGCACCGTGTCTCGACGGCGGCGTCGACTGCCCCCGAGCCCGTGGGGCGGGCTGATCGCAAGCGCATGGCTATTCTCGCCTTCGACCACCGTGCGGCGTTCACGACGCTGTCTGCCAAGGCGCGCGTGAATTCCAGCGCGGCCACAAACCTGAGCGCGATCATCGAGTTCAAAACAATGTTGGCGATGCGTATGACCGGCGTGCAAGTGCCGTCCTCGGTGCAGCCCGGCGTTATCATCGATGACGAGATGGGCTTGGGTGCTATTCAAGCCCTTTCCATGCTCACCACACCGATGCACCCGGAACCCGGAGGAGGCGCGTCTTTCTTGAATAGCGGGCTCTGGATCGGGCGTACTATCGAACAGTCACTTCAAACACCCCTTGCCTTTCAAGGCTTCGGGGATGTTGCCATTAATCCGGCCTCTTTGTTGTCGCAGTGGCCACGGCATCATACGATCAAGTGTTTGGTTTTCGATGATGCCAGTCTCAGCGCGACTGACCGTATCATACAGGACGAACGGCTCAGGCAGCTCTCCGATGCGGCACGGCTATTCGGGATTTCCCTGCTCATTGAGGTCATCACCAGTCGGCACGATGGCGTGCATGACCCTGCCCACGATTTGGCCTGCATCGAACGATATTATGGGCTTGGTATTGTCTCCGATTGGTGGAAATTACAGGCACACGCTGACACAGCGACGTGGCAAGCCCTCACCGATCTCGTGGATGCCCACGATCCCTTCTGCCGCGGCGTTCTGTTGCTTGGGTTGGCGGCTGATCTCTCGACTCTCACCACCTCGGTGCGCGAGGCGATGCAACACGAGATCGTGCGCGGGTTTGCGGTGGGGCGCACTCTTTGGCAAGAGCCTGTCGACCTGTGGTTCAACGGCATGCTCACCTTAGAAGAGTGCTGGCAACAAATTGAGGAGCAATACCGCTTGCTTGTCGATGCGATGCCTGCGTAAGGAAAACACCTGCGCGGGGCTAGCTAGCTAGTGGGGGCTAGCTAGCTGGTGTGTGCTAGATGGTGTGAGGGGCTAGCTAGCTAGTGGGGGCTAGCTCGTGTGAGGGGGGGGTAGCTCGTGTGAGGGGGGGCTAGCTAGCTAGCTAGCTA
>JAHZLG010000277.1 GCA_022599995.1 Alphaproteobacteria bacterium
CTGGTGCCGCAGTATGCGGGATTGCGCGTTGAAGGGGAATCGATGTGGCCATTTTATTCTCCGGGGGACGTGGTCTATGTCCGCCTTGAAGACCACACGAATATCAGTGAGTTATACGGTATCGACTGCGTCTGCGAGACGACCGACGGCATCTACTTAAAGCGCGTGCAGCGAAGTGCCGATCCCAAATGTGTTGATCTAGAAAGCATTAACCCCGCCTATCAATTGATGCCTGCGATGCATGTATTGCGCGCACGCCCCGTTTCGTGGATACACAAGGTCAGGCCGTAGCCGAAGGGGTGCAGTCGCATTGCGTGATACCCGCGATGCATGTATTGCGCGCACGCCCCGTTTCGTGGATACACAAGGTCAGGCCGTAGCAGAAGGGGTGCAGTCGCATTGCGTGCCCCGCGTATTCCCCTCTTCTTTCATTGCTTGGGGATGGTGAGGGGCTCCGGCGTTTGAGGCTTCGGCGAGGGCAAACAGTGCACTCGAGGCAATAATGGCTGGTTGTCTGCCACGCGCGCGCGACAAGAACAGCGCCCCCCCTAACACCTAGCGGAGCGATCGCATCCTGTGGTGCGCAGGAATCCACGGGGCTTGTCGATTCGACGTGATCGCCCAGCTTAAGCCATCGTGCCATTGCGCGCCCAGCATGAGCGTCCGGCAGAGCTGCCTCAGTTGCGTGTTATCGATCGGATCATCCTGCAAGCCCGCGCCATCGAATCGAATATGACCAAGCACAGTCGACCGGTCAGTTGCGGCAATGGCAAGGGCGACCTTTTCCGGATCAAGCGGGTCTGCGCTGCGCTGCAATGCGTCGACGGCGATCTCGAACAGGGCGTGGGCGTAGCCCAGTGATTGTGGCCACCATCCGACTCCATAGCGCTCCATGAACCCTGCCGCTATCGACGCGGATGTTTCTTGCGATAGCGAGGATTGTGTCAGGAAATGCGGCGACCACCCTAGGGTTGTGGCAAGGTTGTCCTGCAATCCAGCGAGTACACGAAGGCTTGCTGAGTCTTCCTCGATACGCGCGACAGTGAGGGCTTGGGGACGAAAGCCATAGTCTTGGCATTGTCGCCAGAATCGGCGAAAGGCTTCGGGCGGCATGGTCGTGGCGAGAAAATCTGCTCCGGCCGCCCGAAGCGATGCGATGACGGGCTGATAATCGACCGCCGAGGCAGCAGGACGGGCAACGTGTGCCAACGTCCATCGTCCTTCGTTTTCCCACCATCGCGGATCGGTCAGCGCGCGCTGCCTTGCCCAGCTATCGCCCTGTTGGTCGCGCGATGCGACAAAGCCGACGCGTCCATGGGTTGCGAGCTGGCGGTACATGGCGAAACACGCCCGCATCACATCGGACAGCAAATAGGAAAAATGAAAGCTGTATCGCGGCAGATATTCGGAGCGTGCGTGCCAATGCTGTGCGTGCTCACCAATAGTCGCGAGGGTCGTGAGGCAGGGGATGGCTTGACGCTCGCACTCGGCGGCTATGACCGCCGTATGAAGGGGGTTCGAAGCCATGCCAAGGATCATGTCGCATCCCTGCCTGATAATCAACGCCTCGACCTTTTCCTGCAGCGTACTCGGCGATGGTGCCGGGGTTCGAATCACGAGCTGGAAACGCCCGCCGGTCTCTGGGCGTACCTGTTGGCGGGTTGCGGCAAGAACCTTGTCGATGATGTAGCGATCTACCATCGCCGTCGGCGTGCTGTGCACGTAGCCTATCGTGATTTTGCGTACGGCTTGCCCATGAACAAAAGGGGCACCTAAGGGGCTCGTCGCCGCGAGTCCTGTAGCTCCGGCGGCGGCGATGCATCGAAGCACACTCCGCCGACTGTGCCGGTCGACCGGGGTCGTCTTGCGATGCACTCCAGCCGCTCGACGGCTTGCCCCGCTATCAGAGATTGCCAATGTAGGCTGCAACAGCCTCTTTGAGTTGGGTCGATGTTTGTTCATTGAAGGGGGATTGTCCCGGCTCGGCGTCGGCGTTCAGGAGATTATAATACCCCGGCAACGCAAGGGTCTTCGGGTAAACCCACAGACCAATGTTCACTAGCATGTCCTTGATCGCCCCGTGCGCACGCATGCCGCCCCATCCCCCGGGCGAGGTCGTCACCAACCATGCCTTCTTGCCCGCCAGCAATCCCATATCGGGACTCCCATGCCACCGCGTTGTCCAATCGATGGTGTTCTTCAGCACCGCGGACATCGAGCTGTTGTATTCGGGACTCACCAAGATAAGCCCGTCCGAGTTGGCAACATGTGCGCGCAGGTCGGCTGCAGTTGCGGGAAAATTCTCCGCATTGTCGAGTTCGAATTGATAGAACGGCAAGGGCGTCTCGACGGGATCGAAGAGGTGCGCCTCAACCTCGGGGAGGGCAACGAGCTGAGCAGCAATTTCCTTGGCAACGGTACGGCTGATCGAGTGTCTCGATGCACTCCCGGCGAGGATGGTAATCTTTTTCATCGTGCTAAGCTTTCTTTGATGCGCACTGTATGTCTGACAATGGGCTGGATGGGGGGTGCCCCCGCCGGGGGGATTGCGTGCCCCCGCCGTGGATTGCGTGCCCCCGCCGGGGATTGCGTGCCCCCGCCGGGGATTGCGTGCCCCCGCCGGGGATTGCGTGCCCCCGCCGGGGATTGCGTGCCCCCGCCGGGGTCTTAGAAGTCGATGCACCGCCCTGCTCGCTCCCAGTCGCCGTAGCGCGTGGGTTCGAGCCCCTTCGGTCCGCCTGATTCTGTTGTCGGGTTGAGCAGTCGATGCTGTGCCCCTTGGGCATCAGCGACCTGCTCGGCCGTTGCTCTTGCATCTAGATGTGATCGAACGGGAGGAACTTCAAGCAGTGCTGAGCTGCTTTTTTTGCTCGCCCTTGCCAATGCCCCACTTCCCCCCGCGGCTTTGCTTTTGAACAGTCGCTTCGAGGCAGTAAAAACGGTCATGGCTGCTGGTGATCAAGAGATAGTTTGTGCGTGAACGTGCAACGCTCCCCCAACGGGTGCGACCACGTCATTGTGTGTCTGGGGCATTCTGCAGGGGCGTAACGTAGAGCACGAGTCGATGATCCACCAACCGAAATCCGTAACGCTGGGCTACCTCTACTTGAAGGCGTTCGATGGCAGGTTCGCAGAATTCTATGATCTCCCCCGTCTGCATGTTCACGAGGTGATCGTGGTGCTCAACCGGCACGACCTCATAGCGGGGGGACTCGCCATCGTGAAAATTGTGCTGTTGCAATCCCCCCAACTCGACCAATCGGTTCACGCAGCGGTAGACTGTCGCCTTGCCAATGCCCGGCATAATGCGGGTGGCCCGCGCATAAATGGTTTCGATGTCGGGGTGGTCGCGCGCCTCAGCGAGCACTTCAAGCACCGCGCGCCGCTGGAGAGTCAGCGTATGCCCCGCCTTCAAACACATGTCTTGCAGAGATTCTAATGATGCACGCATACGAGTCCCTCACAATCAGCACGAGAAGAAAGAAAGAAAAGGGGGAAGGGAAAGAAGGAGGGGTCTATGGTGTGCCACCGACGAACAAATAATCAACCGCTCGATCGTGCGGCTCGGGGGCAAATTCCAGATGCATCGACGGGAGCGAAATCCCGACCGTCGCTCGATGGTTTTGCTCGGCGAGGGTGCGGTCATAGAATCCGCCGCCGTAGCCCAAGCGGAAGCCATCACTATTGTGTGCCAGCAAGGGGACGAGGATAACCGTGGGAGAAGCAATCGATGCCTCCGGTCGCGGAACAGGCACCCGAAAAGCCCCTTGATCAAGATCGTCTCCCGGGGTGTAGCGCGCAAATTGCAACGGTTGCCCGCGGCGCGCCGATAACGGGAGGGCAAGGCTGATGCCTGCACGGGTGGCGTGCGCGAAGAAGAGGGTCAGGTCGATCTCGTGGGGCAAGGGAGCAAACCCCGCCACCACGTCTTGAGGCGTCACCGCACAAGTGTCGATAAGGAATGCCAACAATGCGGCACTGTACTGCTCCCAGCCAGAGGCGCCTTCGGCGGTCATTGCGGCTGTGGCGGCATCGCGAGTCACCCGCGCACGTTGGCGTTGCTGTTCTTTGGTCACGAGGCTTGTCCCCCTTATGGCAGTAATTGCTTATGTCAGTAATAGGGCAACGATCGGGCCGGATCGATCCGCGCGTTGCCCTATTCCATATCAGCTGGCCGACCGACGCGCTTTAATCCGCTTGTAAGCAATGGGAAGCAATGACAGCACAGCCAACCCGACCAATGCCGTGATGATTTCAGGGGTCAGGATTGATGACGGAGAAAATTCTTCCCCACTATCAAAAACACTGCCCAGCCCAGCACCGACA
>JAHZLG010000278.1 GCA_022599995.1 Alphaproteobacteria bacterium
GGCGGAGCTTTGGCGGCGGTCGGGACGGTATGACGATTACGGCAAGGAGATGTTGCGTATCCAGGATCGCCATGGACGCGAGATGCTTTACGGCCCGACAAACGAGGAATTGATTACTGAGATCGTCGCACAAACTGCCCCCACCCTGCGTGATTTGCCAAAGCTGATGTATCACATCCAATGGAAATTTCGCGATGAGGTGCGTCCTCGTTTTGGGGTGATGCGGGGGCGGGAATTCTACATGAAAGATGCCTACTCGTTCGACGTCGATGATGAGGCGGGACAGCTTTCCTACAACAAAATGTTCGTGTCTTATCTTCGTCTGTTTGCGCGGCTGGGATTAAGGGCGATTCCGATGCGGGCTGAAACCGGGCCGATTGGCGGGCAGAGTTCGCACGAATTTATCATCCTGGCTAAGACGGGCGAAAGTCTTGTTTATTGTGACCAGCGTGTTTTTGATCTTGCGCCGTCGCCCCAAGTTGGGGCAGAAGATGCGCCGTCGGCTTGGCAGGACATCGTGAATTCGTGGACGTCTTTCTATGCAGCGACGAGCGACGAGCACGACCCTGCGCGTTTCACACGTGATGTGCCGTCCGAACACCAGCTCGAGCAAAGGGGAATCGAGGTGGGGCACATTTTTCACTTCGGCAAGAAATACTCTGAGAGCCTTGATTGTGCTGTGACCCTTGCCGATGGATCGCGGCAACATTTGTCGATGGGGTCTTATGGGGTCGGGGTGTCGCGTCTCGCTGGGGCGATGATCGAGGCGAGCCACGATGACAAAGGCATAAAGTGGCATCCTTCGGTTGCACCGTTTGCCGTTGGCATCACAACGGTGGGCAAGAAGGAGGAGCGCAATAACGTCACTGGCCTCTCAGTTGAGGAAGCAGCCACAGCATTGGCTGAGAAAATCGCCTGTGCCGGGTTGAGTGCTTTGGTTGATGATCGCAACGAGCGCGCCGGGGTTAAATTCGCCGACATGGATTTGATTGGGCTTCCCGTTCAGGTAGTCGTTGGCAAATCTTACCTACAAGATGGCACGGTCGAGTGGCGGGTACGCGGGGAAAATTCTCGGCAGGTGGTCAGTATGGAAGCGGTGGTCGAGGCTCTTGTCACCACCCTTAAAGAATGGAATTGATGTGTCCCATTTTTCGGCCCGTCCGACATTCTTTTTTCATGTAGTCGTAGAGAATATGCCCCCCACGGGCTTGCTGGCTGCCCTGGATTCGCTCAAAGACTGTCTGCGGGTCTTCGCCAATGATGTTGGTCATGCGCACGGGAAGAAAGTCGGATCGCGGCTCGGACAAAGGCAAGCCCACCAGAGCGTCTAGCAAGGTTGCGAATTGATTACTTCCTTTACTGTCGAGCGTCCAATGATAGGAATTGTGCGGGCGAGGGGCTGATTCGTTCAAGAGCAATTCGCCATCGATCGTTTCAAAAAATTCCAGGCAGACAATGCCGGTCAGTTCGAAATGTCCCGCCCATGATTTGGCGTAGGCATCGATGCGCGACTGCACCGTTGGGGTCGACAAGCAAATGCTATCACGGAGAATGCCCTGTTCGTGTCGGTTTTCACTCACAGGGAAAGTGACGACCGAACCGTCGCGATTGCGCGCAACAAGAATGGACAATTCGCGTTTGAACGGGATTTCTTGCTCCAGCAGGGCGGGTCGTCGTTCGAGCAAATCCCAGCACCCTTGCAGCTCATCAATGGACGTCACGCGGCATTGCCCTTTCCCATCGTAACCGCCACTGTTGGTTTTGAGGATTGCGGGGAAGAGCTCGGCAGGGGCCTCGGTTTCGATTCGAAGGAGGTCATGGTGGTTGCGTAATGGCCGGATTGTCGGGGTCGCAATGCCGAGCAAGGACGCAGCAGCTTTCTCGTGCAACCGACTTTGGGCAGTGGCGAGAATGTCACTATTTGCCGAGACCGGAATACCTCGCTCTTCGGCCTTATGAACGAATGACAGGGGGATATTTTCAAATTCGATGGCAACCGCAGATACCTGGTCGAGAAATCTGTCTTGAGCAATCTCGTCATCGAAGGATGCCAGGACGGGAGGCAACACCCCTTCGGGCTTTGCTGCTTCACGTGAAACGCGTTGGACCGCGGGTTCACCGGGTGACTGCGCAAAAACAACGGAATGCCACCCTTTCCTTGAGGCTTCACGGACGAGAAACATGCCCAGTTGTCCGCCGCCAATGACTCCGATGCGGGGGGTGGCTTCGGGGTGTTTCTCAGGCAAGGGGTGCCGTGGTGTCATGGTAAAATGGCTTGATACTGAAGTCGTCGTTGCATGGGAAGATCATGCAGCGTGCTGAGTGGGGTATTGCGGGGGCGTGCTCCCAGTGTCCTGAGGGGCAGTGCGGCGTTCATTCGCCTTGCGTCTCGAGCTGTACTGAGAGCGATGCCACGAGTGCAATCAGGGTATCTTGGATAACAATGCGCCACTGTCGCGCGGGGACGGGGTCATCGGAATCGAGGGCGAGGCGTTTCTCGCCTGTTTCACGTGAAACGACCTTGGCATTGCGCGCGAATGACGCGTGAACGCGCACCAGTCGTTGCGGAAATCCTTTAATGATTTCATTGCTTTCGGAGGTGGCTTCCAAGGCCAGCAACCAATCATCAGGGGCATTTCTTTTTGCTTGCGTGCCGGAAGAGCCACTAACGATGACATTGTAATCAAGCAGGAGCGTCTCAATATCGCGACGATAGGGTTCTAGGGTCGCGTCCATTTGCAGAAGGACGGTGAGGGTTTCTTTGGGCAGGGGGATGATGTTGATCCGAAGCCGTTCTTTTTTGCGCGTTCGGATGCGTGCTTTAGCGGTGACGACATTATGCCCCGGACTCGTGAAGGAGACGCGATAATTGCCCGGGGGAAGGTAGATTTCCGGGCTATAGGCATAGGGTTGGCTGTTGATGGTGAGGGCAATGTCTTCGGGCGGGGCAGCAAAGCTATCCGGGAGCTGGAATATCAGCGTGCCGAAATTGCCGGTGTGCTGTTCCCAGACTGTCTGGCGTTCTTGCGCGTGGTGATATGTTTCTGCCCAATCCGAGACCACCTCTTTCATGCCTGGCGACAAAAGCAATGACACCAATTGCCTTGCCGAGATAACCCCGTTCGACCGCTCAACAGGTGTCAGGGTTTTGGGGTTGCGATCGGCTAGGTTGCGCAGGTTTGTGATTGTGGCACGAACGGCGGCCACATCAAGGGAGGCAGTGACTTCAAGCTTGCCTCCGGACAAGCGCCGAGCCGGCGAAAACATCACGCCAATGGCCGACAAAGAGGCAACCGCGGAGAAATCATCCGACAGGCTCGATTGCGTGACCTCGTCGCTGCCCCGACGGTTGACGCTCGTCGTTGCCGAAGTCTCGGCATTCACTTGGACGAACAGAAGGGTCGCAAGGGCTCGGAGTGCTGCTTGGCGCGCTTTTTCTTCGGTTTCCCCTGTTCCTGATGATTCAAACAGGATGTCACTGTTGCTCAGGGAACGCTGACTTTGGGCGGTCGTATCGAGCACCGGCATCGCGCACGCGCAAAGGAGGACAACGCCCAGAAGAGAGGAGAAGATACCGGTTCTTTTGTTCGACATGCCTTCTTCTTGCCGTGCATAGCGCAGACAATGAATCCAGAAAGACCGTTTCACGTGAAACATTGCGGAAAAATCAGTGACAAAACAAAAGGAACACGGTTTCGGCAGTCGTTCGAACCACCCTAGAGATACTGGTTCACAGAACATCGAGGGCGCGTGGGGCAGGGGGCACGAGACGACAGAGGAGCCAAGGGATTCCATCATGTCCGATGGCAAAGGCCTGCAAGACGCAGGGCATCACCACTGGTACGTTGTTTTTTCCGGCAGGTGGATTGCAAACCTCTTGCGAATGTCTTTGTCGACTTCAGGCGGGATGCATGTCGGGTAGTGGGTACCAAGGATTTCTCGGGCTGAGAGGCAGGCCCGCTCGCGCAGGTCGATCCCCCCGGATTCGAGCCAGTCGGCACGAGAGCGACGGTCGAAGACAAGAGGATAGACATAGTCGGTTTCCATGCGCGCGAGGGTATCATCGTGCCCTAGATAGTGCCCGATTCCCTTGCAGACTTCATCGATCACGTCGATTGACGACACAATATCATCTTCATCGAACCCTTTCAGCAGACGCATTGTTTGTCCGTTGATATCGTTGTCGATAACGTATTGCTCGTAAGCGACCGATAGCAGGCTCTCTAACATCCCCGCCGAATGGTGAACGTAGTTCGACCCGGCAAGGGCAGCTGTGACCGTTGTGAGGGCTTTCTCGATGCCTGACTGGGCGTCGGGAATCTTGGAATCGGCAATCCCGCTCGAATTGTAGAGGGGAAGCTTCAGAAACTGTGCCATCTGTGCTGACGCCGCATTCATCAGGGCAAATTCCGCCGAGCCTCCCGTGAACGCCCCGCTGCGAAGGTCGGCTTGCGCGGGAACGCACCCCATGATGGCGGGGCACCCGGGGCGCAAGAGGTTCACGTAGGCAAATCCGGCGAGGTGCTCGGCAACCATTTGCACCATGGTGCCTGCGAGCGAAGCAGGGGCAGTGGCACCGGCTTGGGGGGCTGAGGAGAGCACAACCGGGAACCCATGCTCGATGAGGGCGTCGAGAATCTCTACGGTTTCGGGCGCGAATCGTAACGGGCTCACCGTCCAGCAAGCCACGAAGGACATAAGGTGCCGTTTTTGAAGGGCGTCCTCGCCGCCGGCAAGCATTTGACCGAATTCACGCAAGGCGGGAACACTTTCGGGGCGATAGGAATTCGCCATCACGTGTTTGTTTGTTCCAGCCATTGAGGAGTAGAACTGGTTAATGTCCAGCTCTTCATTCTGCAGGTCATTCGGAATATCGCGACAAACGACAGGGCGGTGATAGAAGTGGATATGCTCGAGGGCATCGACGAGTCGGGCGATATGGTAATTGTCGGCCAGGGTTGAATCTCGCCACTTGCCATCGAGATGCAAGACAGACACCGCCTGGCCTCCGGTGCCGAGGTGTACTTTCCGATCGTTGAGGGTCAGGTCGTATTTCGGGTCCTTCCCCGCAAGGATGACAGTGGGAGGGGCAAAGGCGACGAGCGATTCGACAAAGTGGCGTTTGAAGAACACGCGATTATTGTCTTCATCGACGCGACACCCTGCTTTGCGAAGCCTGTCGCGGCATTTGCTGGCTTGGATTTCGACCCCGGTTCGCTCGAGAACCTCATAGGCGGCGTGGACGATGGCGTCACATTGCCGGAGGGTGAGGGGGCGGTAATAGCCTCCATCGAGACCCGCCGAGACGACAGCAGGTGCTGGCGGACGTGCAGTGAGATTTCGCCGCCGCCGAGCCGGCTTGCGTGGGGCAGTTGGGAGTGATGCCAATGTTGCGGAGCTAGTCGCAACGGGGGCGTTTTTCGTCGTCATCGTATTGCTTCCAGAGAGCGGAAAAACCATGCGCCGTAGCTTGAATCCACAAACAGGTGGCACGCAAGAGAGGGCTCTTGCCAGATCACCACCGAGATACCGGCCGCGGTTGTTTGCATGATTACTGCGGAGGGATGTTCCGGCGAAGAAGGATCGGGGGTATCCCAGAGAGTGCGGGTGTCGGCAGGACAAATTTTCTCTAGCATCAGTTTTGCACTGCGCACTTCTTCCTCGTTGCTGGTGCGGAGCGAAAACCAATCATGGGAATCCATCCTCATCAGTGGAATATGAGGCTCGGGGAGTTGCTGGCGTAACGAGGAATCCCCATCCGCGAGGGCAAGAGGATTATCGAAGCTGGGGACGCGCCAGAATTCAGCAGAGGACAAGCAAAGCTCCCATATCCCGTCGGCCACTGAGTAAGCTGTGTTGATTGCCGACTTAGGGGTATCGAGCGCGGCGGATAGGGGTGCGGAAAGACGATAACCCAGTCGTGGTTTCTCGGAGTTATTGATAAGCACGGGGTGAAGCATGGGAGACCGTTGAAGTGGAGACGAAAAGAACAAACAGCGCACCTATCACTCGTGACAGGGCACCAAGAACAAATACAATAAGGGGCGCATCGTGATGGCGGAGGGAGGGCAACTGTCCCGATTGCATGGCGCGCGCGGCGGGGGGTTGCCGCTATTCGTTCAGAAAATTATCGGTTTGCCGATAGCCCGAGGGGTCATAGAACACGCGCGGCGTGATTTCGACAGGCAATTGCAGCCCGTTGATCGTTTGGGCAAGAAGCGTTTGTTTGGCAGTGGGATCAATGGTAGGCGGCACAAAGGCAAGTCCTATCCATTTGCCCAAGGTCGGGGAGTACATCAACGACGTGATCCGACCAACGATATTGTCGCCCGACCGGTGTTCACTTGCGACGAAAAGACAATTGTCGGTCAGATTTTTTTCTTCGGCGGCACGAACGGCAGCGGGATCAGAGAGTGTAATGCCCTGCAGTTTTCGGGTCAGGGGTCTTTGGCGAATGGTTTTTGTCGCGGCGAATCCAAGAAATGCTTTTTTGCTTTTCGGGATAGCCCACGCCATATCCAGTTCATCAAGTGACGTAAGACCATCCGAGTCTTGTCCGATGATAATGTGCCCCTTCTCTAGACGGAGTATCCGCTGAGCCTCAATGCCGACGGGGCGCCCGTTGTAGGCGGGCAGGACATCGGCGGATTTTTCCCAAAGGGAGATTGCTTGCCCACGGGGCACGTGGACTTCATAGGTGATCTCTCCGGTGAAGCCGGTTCGCAACACGCGAAGATCGTCCCCGCCGACGCGGATATTGGACATGGGGGTGCCAACAAGGTGCTCTCGTTGGGCGGGGGGCACGGCATGTTTGGTGAGTATATCCGAAAGAACCGCGGGGGCTTTGGGGCCAGCAATGGAGATTCCTGCCAGCACTGAGGTCATCGGAATAATGTCAACGGCGCTTTTCCAGCGTTGGCTGAAGAATTGCAATTCACGGTAGACATTGCCGGCCATGCCACTGGTCGTGGTGACATAGAAATGGTCATTGGCGATCCGCGCTATCATGCCGTCGTCAGCAAGGGAGCCCGAAGGAGTAAGCAACAGGGCGTATTTTGCTTTGCCGACCGCAAGGGTCGAGAAATAACCTGTGTAGATTCGATCGAGAAAGGCACCAGCTTCGGCACCGTAGATGTCGATCCCGCCCAGGGTCGAGACGTCGATAATCCCAACGTGTCGTCGGATGCTGAGCACCTCGGCATGGACGGTTGGCAAGTCTAGGTTTGAAGGCAACCCGCGCACGCCCAGCCAAGCAGTATGATCACGGGGGTTTTCTTCGGCAGGTGCTGGGGTTAGCGGCAGGGAGGTATCCTGCCTGTCGTGGCTAACACGGGTAACATCAGAGGATTTTATGGCCACCGCCGCATGCTGGTAAAAAGCAGGGCGCAACCATTGCCCGGCATCGAGCATGACTGCTCCATGTTTCACGTGCCATGCATGGAATGCCGAGGTGCGAACCGGGTGAAACCGACTGCCTGCCAGCAAGCGAAATGATTCGTGGATAAGAGGAGGGCGCGTCGTGAACGGATCGGCAGGGGTTTTTGTTTTGTCAAACAGCCAGCGAAGCCCAGCGAGCACCGACATTTTGCCTTGGGACGGTCCCATGCCGAAGGTGGAGTAGCGCTTCATGAGCTCGATGGATTGGAACCCATCTGCGTAGCTCTCATTGAGATTATCGTAGGTCAGGTCTTCATCTGTATCGGCCATCACCCATTTCCCCGAGGTCGATGCCTTGGTGGTTTGTACCGCCCTGAAGGCAAACCCCGCGTGACCATCCTCTTCCAAGGGTGAGGAACTTTCGCCACGGGCAGCCCCGACGATTGCCACGTGTTCGGGCAGCGAAGTGACCATAACCTCGCCATTGGCGTAGGTCGTTTGGACCCCAGCCTGCCGCGCAAGCCAAAGATTGGGGATAAGATCGCGGTCGACGCACAGCGTGTCGCAGGCGACGGTGCGGGTTTCCGTTTCCGACCCGATAGTCACCGATTTTAGCATGCCATTCTTATCGGCATGGGCGGCAACAATGGACTCGGACTTTTCGAGCCAGGCCACGATTTTCCCCCCACCGTGGCGCACGTTGTACTCGAGCGCGCGGGCATGACCGCGGTCGTGGTTACCCCAGATGACCACGTCTTGCCCGGGTCTGACGCCATAGACGTGGAGGAGCTTAAGGGCAGCCTCAACCGCAATGATGCCGGGGAGATCATTGTTCTCGAAAGGAGGCAATTGGGCACTTGTCCCGGTCGCAAAGATGATGAGATCGGCAGAGACGGTGTAAAACGCCTCATCACTGATTGCCGTGATGGTGCGAGTAGGGAAGACGCCAGTGACGGTTGTGCCCAGCAAGACTTGCCCGAGATGTTGCGGGGGCTCGTATGCCACATGCGTGTACTTTTCCGTGCCGCCGAGGAAGTGTTCGCGTTCGATAAGGATTACTTGCTTGCCGGCGCGCGCGTGTTTCTCTGCTTGGGTGATTCCCGCCTTGCCGCCTCCGACAATGACAACCTCGGCA
>JAHZLG010000279.1 GCA_022599995.1 Alphaproteobacteria bacterium
GGCAAACGCCAACACATTGCTTATATCCTACCGCATCAAATCGTGGGAGAGATAGCACTTATCGATAATTTCCCCCGTACCGCGAGCGTGGTTGCCGTTGAGCCATCCGAAGCCGAGGTGATGGATCGGGTGACTTTCCAGATGTGCATGAAGGATTCCAATCCCTTCATCATTGCCCTTTTGCGGGTGCTAAGCAGTCGATATCGCTCGCTCGTGAGCAAATTGGGTGTGATAGAAGCCTGATCCAAAAACACCAGAGCAATGAAACAACAGACCCTGCGATCTGGCATAGCCTTGGCGCGTGGGTTAGGTGCCTTGTACAGTACAGGATTGGCGCGTGGGTTAGGTGCCTTGTACAATATAGGGTTGGTGCCTGCCGATCGTGCCGCAACCGACCGCCATTGCCCGGAGAAATGGACAGTGAACCTTTCTGCGAGGCGAAATTCCTATGATGAAATTGGCCGAAGATAGGGCAGTGAACTATCCGATTGCCCCGCGGTTGCCGGGTTGGAGGGGGCATGCATCTCCCCGTAGGTGAGGTTGTTCCCCTCGACAATGCACCGGTCGATCTAGGACAAGACGCCGCCGATATAGTGTGTGTGCTCTCCGCTGATTCTGACACCCTCATGCTGGCGACCGCCATCGAGCATGCTCGCCAAGCGGGGCACGCGGCATCGTCCCTGTCTATCCGCAGCTGTCTCTCGACCCAGCTAACCCATCCGTACAGTGTCGACCTTTGGATCGAGAAAACGGTGCAGTCTGCCCGAATCGTTTTGGTGCGCCTGCTGGGGGGCGAGGCGTTGTTCCGCTATGGGCTTCGGTCGCTCGCCCAGTGGGCGCGTGCCAATGATGCTGCCCTGATCGTGGTCGCCGCTGCCGGGGAGATCGACAGTCAATTACTCGAAGCCAGCCATCTTCCCGCGTGGTTTCGAACAACATTCCAACCACAGCACGCGCAGGATACCAGCCAAGAAGAAGCGGCTCAAGAAGAAGCGGCTCAAGAAGAAGCGGCGCGAGAAGAAGCGGCCAACGCCGCGCAATGGAACAGCCAATTCATCGCAAGCGTGCAGCAATTTCTCTATGAGGGGGGCGAGGCAAATTATGCCGCCGTAATTGCGACCTGTGCCCACGCCTTGCAAAAACCTGTTGCGTGCGGTGACCTCGCATCTTTGTTGCCGCAACGCACCGTTGCCCCGGTGGCACGATGCGGTGTCCATCGCCACATGCCCCACCCTGCTGAGCGAATCGTCTGGGTAATCAGCTACCGCGCCCACCAAATCAGCGGAGACCTTGCCGGAATCAACGGGCTCGTGGACGCCCTGTCCGATGCAGGTCTCACCGTATACAGCCTGTATGTCGAGTCCCTGCGCACGGTGGCGACGCGATTGTTTCTACGCTCGATGGCACGGGTCGCATCGCCTGATGCCATCGTGTCAACCACGGGGTTCGCGTTGAACACCCCACCGGAGACCCGTCTCTTTGCACAACCGATTCCCGGCGACACCCCTGCGTCTAGCCAAGACAAGCACGCCGCGGAAGAAGACAGCCTCGACCCTCTTGCCGCCTTCGATGTGCCCATCGTGCAAGCCATCCAAGTTGCCGAAAGCTTCGCCCTGTGGGATAGCAAGAAGCAAGGATTGTCCCCACGCGATCTCGCGATGTCGGTGGCCCTGCCCGAGCTCGATGGGCGTCTGTTTTCCCGCGCCTTTGCATTCAAGACCAGCGAAGAACGCCATCCCCTCCTTCAGACGCCGTTGACGCGCTTCCTGCCCTCGGTCGGGCGGTGCAAAAAAATTGCGGCCATCGTTGTCGGATGGGTGGCCTTGCGTCACAATCCTTCGCCTACGGTGGCATTCACCCTCGCCAATTACCCCGGCAACGACGGGCGCATTGCCAATGGCGTCGGACTAGACACCCCTGCCTCGGTGGTCGCCATCTTTGATGCCATGCGGGCTTCGGGCTATCGCATCTCGCCGGTCTTCGCCGATTCCGCCGCGCTGATGGCATTTCTGCTCCGGGGCCCGACCAATGCACACCCACAACGAGGAACAGGCACCACTGATGCGACAGACCCCGCGGGCAACCACGGCAATCCCATAGACCCCACACACGGCGATGCGCCAATTGCGCCGCCCGTGCAAATGCCGTTGGCCACCTACCTCAGCTTTTTTGCCACCCTGCCGCAAGCACAACAAGAGGAAGTGACCGACCAATGGGGCGCACCCGAGGCCGACCGCTTCTTCCACCCCAGCACCCAGAGCTTTCACTTGCCGCTCTACCGCTTGCAACAGGTGCTGCTCGGAATTCAACCCGACCGTGGGGCGGGCATCGACCCCACGAAAACGGCGCACGACCCGCTCTTGCCGCCACCGCATGCCTACATTGCCTATTATGCCGCCCTCGATGGAAACGTCGTTGATGTCGGAAATGTCGGGGGGGCGGATGGTGCCGGGGGTGGCGGGGGTGCCGATGGTGGCGGGGGTGCCGATGCCATCGTCCATGTTGGCAAGCACGGCAGCGTCGAGTGGTTGCCGGGGAAGGCACTCGCCCTCGGGGCTGCCTGCTGGCCTGAGATTCTCTGCAGCAACAAACCGCATATCTATCCGTTTATTGTCAACGACCCGGGCGAAGGCAGTCAAGCCAAACGCCGCACCCAAGCCGTGATCATCGATCATATGACTCCGCCGCTCGGCAAGGCAGGCCTTAGCGAGGGATTCACCGCCCTCGAACACCTGATCGACGAATATGCACAGGCACGCGTCCTCGATCCGCGGCGTGCCCGCAAACTGCAGACCAGTATTGCCGAGCAGATTCGCCTCCATCGGCTAGATCAGGAAATAGACGCCATCGATACCCCGCGCCGAAGTGTGTCGGTTGCCGATGTTGCTGTCCTCGACGCGCATCTGTGCGATATTAAGGAGAGCCTTATTCGCGAAGGGTTGCACGTGTTTGGCACCCCGGCGTCGCCGACCCACCATCACCAATTGCTCACCGCCCTTTTGGTCACCAACCTTGTCGATCGCGATGGGCATAGTTTGCTTTATCAGGCGGCAAAAACCGATCTCGCTATTTCCACCGGTAAGTCCGTTAGCAATGACGTGTCTCTTGCAGACGGTCACCGTTCTGCAGACGGTCACCGTTCTGCAGACGGTCACCGTCCTGATGGTGGTCACCGTTCTGCAGACGGTCACCGTCCTGATGGTGGTCACCGTCCTGCAGACGATCACCGTCCTGATGGCGATCACCGTTCTGATGGTGGTCACCGTCCTGATGGCGATCACCGTTCTGATGGTGGTCACCGTCCTGATGGCGGGCACCGTCCTGTAGACGGTCACCGTCCTGGTGGGGACGAAAGCTGGAGAGCTGCTCCAGCCCTTGTGCCCATCTTGACGCAGTGGGGCATCGCCCGCACACAATACTGGCGGCATGAGGACGCCCTCATGGACTGGCTCTATGACCTGATCCACCGTATTGTCGGCAGCTATTCGCAAGCAGTGGCCACCTCAACCGAGCAAGGTGCTGAGCAAGGTGCCGAGCAAGAGCGCACGTTGCTCGACCTGTTTCCGCACACAATGGGGTGTCTCGCCGAACCGCTGCCGATCATGGCACGGCGCATTACCGACTGTGCTGCCCACGAAACGGCAGCCCTCTTGCACGCCCTGCAGGGGGGATACGTCGCCCCGGGGCCTGCAGGTGCGCCCACACGCGGACGCGCGGACGTGCTGCCAACTGGGCGCAATTTCTACAGTGTCGACCCGCGTGGCCTCCCGACCCGTGCTGCGTGGCAAATCGGCGCCGCCGCGGCAGAGACATTGGTCGATAGCCACTTCCAAACCCACGGCGCATGGCCGCGCCAACTGTTGCTGAATTGCTGGGGCACCGCATGCATGCGGACAGGAGGCGACGATCTCGCCCAAGCCCTCGCCCTTATCGGCGCGAAACCCCGCTGGGAGCCCCAATCTAATCGCGTGGTGGGCATCGAGATCGTGCCCCTCTCCGTGATGCGACGCCCCCGTGTGGCGGTGGTGCTCAGGGTTTCGGGTTTCTTTCGCGATGCTTTTTCGGCGCAAATGGCACTGTTTCACCGGGCGGTCGAAGAAGTCGCCCGTTCGGATGAGGCGGGCGCGCTCGCCAATCGCCAAGACGAGGTGTTCGTGTTCAGCAGTGCCCCGGGGGGCTACGGAGCCGGCATCCAAGGACTGATCGACACCGGGGCATGGCAGTCAGAGCAGGAACTCGCCGAATCGTGGATCGCGACTGGAGGGTACGGCTATCGCCCCCCCTCACCATCACCCGGCGGCGGCGCGGCGCACGACACAACCGACCACGCATGGGGCAGTGCCCAGCACGATGCTTTTCGCGACCAGCTCGCCCAGACGGAGGTCGTTGTGCAAAACCAAGACAACGAAGAGCACGACCTGCTCGATTCGGATGATTACTATCAATTTGAAGGCGGGGCATCGGTCGCCATCAAGCACCTTACGGGCCAGCATCCTGTCTCGTATCACGTCTCGACGGCGCGGGTAACCGGACGTGGCCTCGTCGCAGGCGGAACAAATGCCGGGATTCGCGTGCGGTCGCTCGGAGACGAAATTTCGCGGGTCATTCGCGCCCGCGTGTGCAATCCACGCTGGCAAGCCGGCATGCGCGCCCATGGCTACAAGGGGGCTTTCGAGATGCTCGCGACGCTCGACTACTTGTTCGGTTTTGCGGCAACCACACAAAGCGTTACGCACCATCATTTTGACCTCGTCTATGATGCGCTGCTCGGGGATGAGGAAAACCGTGCCTTTCTGATGAAGGCCAACCCCGCAGCCCTCGAAGAGATGCGGCGGCGGTTTCAAGAGGCGATCGATCGCGGCCTATGGGTCACACGCCGCAATTCGCTCTAGGCAAGGCGAGGCGAGGTGAGGCAGGCCGGCAGGGTTCTAACGGAGGAATTGCCCGATAACCGAGGGTGAAATGTCTGCATTGCGGTGTCGCCAATTCTTCGCGCATCGCACAGGTCACATCGCATGGGTCACATCACAGGTCACACCGCACGGGTCACATCGCACGGTCAGATCACGGGTCACACCGCACAGGTCATACCGCACTGGCACATCACGCGTCCCACCGCACAGGTCACATCGCGCGTCACATCGACGATCCGATTCCCACGAACAAGACGTTCTTGCGCGAGTTGTTGCGTGGCTCGTAGTATCCTAATATCTCCCCTTCATAAACCCCTGAATCATTCGGACGACGCACCAGAATATAGGCCGTTTCAGAATCTGCTACCGTCCAGATTTCCTGAACATAACGAACCTCTAGCACTGTGGCATCGCTGAGTCGCCAGCCGACCATGGGGGCTATTTTCGTGCCCGTGCCTTCCTCTTGCCTATTAAAAAAGGTCATCGAATTCTCAGGCCCGTAGACATGCTCGAAGTGCGATGTCTGTTGTCCC
>JAHZLG010000280.1 GCA_022599995.1 Alphaproteobacteria bacterium
GGTGCTTAGGTGTCTCGGCGCTTAGGTGTCTCGGTGCCACTTCAGTTTTTCTTCCTCCCCTTGTTCTTGCTAGATATTCCTATGACCTTAGCCCCACATTCTGTGAAACTCGGCATCGCCCCCCTTTCGTGGAGCAATGACGACCTGCCGAGCCTCGGTGGCGATACCCCCGTCGAAACCTGTCTTGCCGAGAGCAAGCTCGCCGGCTACCGCGGAGTCGAAACGGGCGGCAAATTCCCCAAACAACCCGCCCCACTGAAAGACCTGCTGGATTCCCACGGACTTGAGCTTGCGGGCGGGTGGTTCTCAGGGGAGTTGCTGAAGAACTCCGTCAAGGAGGAGATCGTTCGGGCAAAGCAACAGCTGGAAACGTTTCGACACTGCCATGCCGGGGCGATGGTCTACGGCGAAACCACCGACACCGTGCAAAACAAACCCGATGCTGCCCTGTCGTCGCGGCCGCGGGTGCCGGCGGGTGAGCACAAAAAGTACTATCAACGTCTTTCGGATTTCGCGAAGTACTGCGCCGATTTTGGCGTGCCGTTGGCATTCCATTATCACATGGGCACTGCCATCGAGACGCTCGAAGAAACGACAGCACTCATGGAGAACACCGATGATGCTTTAGGCTTGGTGGTCGACACCGGACACGCTACCTTTGCCGGTGATGATGCTGTTGATATCATCAAGGCGTTTGCGTCGCGTGTGAGCCATGTGCACGCCAAGGACATCCGGTCGGTCGTGATCGATGCCCTCGACCGCAACAATGAGTCATTTCTCGATGCGGTGCTGCGCGGCGGATTCACGGTGCCGGGCGATGGCGTCATCGATTTTGCGCAGATCGCGGCGGTGCTCGCCGAGGCGGATTATAGCGGGTGGATCGTAGTCGAAGCCGAGCAAGACCCTGCCAAAGCCCATCCCCTCACCTATGCCAAATTGGGTTATGACACGATTCGCCCCCAGCTTGAGGCGGTCGGCTTTCACATTATCTAGGGCACTAATACCCGAGGACACTAATGCGACACTAGTGTCCACGGACACTGGTGCCCAAGGACGCTTGCGCCCAAGGATGCTAGCATCGGACACTGGTGCCCAAGGACGCTTGCGCCCAAGGATGCTAGCATCGGACACTTGCGCCCGAGGATGCTAGCATCGGACACTTGCGCCCGAGGATGCTAGCATCGGACACTTGCGCCCGAGGATGCTAGCATCGGACACTTGCGCCCGAGGACACTGGTGCCCACACCGGTCGAAATGCTGGGTGCGCCTGTGCGAGACACTTGCGCCCAAGGACACTAATGCCCGAGGACACTGGTGCCCACACCGGTCGAAATGCTGGGTGCGCCTGTGCGAGACACTAGTGTCCAAACCTGCAGGATGCAGAGGCGTGCTAATGGCTGAGAAGTGTCTGCTGGTGTTTGATATGCTATGCCCTACCGGTGCCCGCGAGCACCGCTTGTCGGCAGCCTAAGATTGGCGTCCGATAATGCAGACTACCTGCAACAGGGATTCTTGAGAGACTACCTCGGGACACTGGCATTAGCGCTCAGGTGTCGGACACCAGTGTCCGATGTAATGCCCCGGCACCAGTGTCCAGACACTGGTGTCCATGAAAGGCGCGAGCCGGACTCGAACCGGCGTGCAAGGATTTGCAGTCCTCTGCGTAACCTCTCCGCCATCGCGCCGCACGTGGATTATCCCGAACAGGTTGCTACAATAGGAACGGAGGCGTGAACATGCAATGTTCTTGAGGGCGCACGAGGGCAGGTGCACTGCAGGGCATCATGCCCCGCACGGCTCACTGCCATCGGTTGGCTGAGAACCGGATGACAATCGGGCACCATCGGGTGTCAACACGGCTAGATGGCACACAGCAGCCCCCCAACGTGTTCATCACGCCTGCTGGGCATCACGCCTGCTGGGCATCACGCCTGCTGGGCATCACGCCTGCTGGGCATCATGCCTGCTGGGCATCATGCCCCGCAGGGCATTCATCGTTCTTAGGGTGGGCACTTCGCATCACGCCTGCTGGGCATCACGCCTGCGGGGTATCACACCTGAGGGGTATCACGCCTGCGGGGTATCACACCTGAGGGGTATCACGCCTGCAGGGTATTTCTGGCATTTCTGGCATTTAGGGCACACACCATGGCACTCGCACCAACCACCAACCAAGCCGAGCAACACAAGCAAGCTGCCATCGAATGGCTGCAGACCCTCGTTGCATTTCCCACCGTCTCGCGCGAGTCGAACATGGCCTTGATCACCCACGTGCGTGATTTCTTGGCTTCGATCGGTGCAACGGTAACAGTCGTGCCCTCACCCGACCATGCGGGCAAAGCCAATTTGCTGGCCACCTTTCCCGCCGGCGATGGCACGACCGATGGGGGCATCCTGTTTTCGGGGCATAGCGATGTTGTTCCGGTTGACGGGCAACCATGGGACACTGACCCCTTTGTTACCACCGAAAAAGCTGGCAAAATCTACGGACGCGGCACCTGCGACATGAAGGGCTTCTCGGCGTGTTTCTTGGCAATGGCGGCGACGTTGCGCGATCTGCCGCGCACGAAACCCTTTCACTTTATGCTGTCCTACGACGAGGAAGTCGGGTGCATCGGCGCGCCCTTTGTCATTGAGGCCCTTGGCAAGACCCTCCCTCGCCCCGATTTGGTGGTGGTCGGCGAGCCGACCTTGATGCGTCCTGTGTCAGGGCACAAGGCCATCGCGTCGTTCGAAACAACGGTGACGGGCTACGAGATTCACTCAAGTCGACTGCCGCAAGGAGTCAGTGCCGTCGAGTACGGTGCCCGCGTCGCCGATTACCTGTTTCAGCAGAATCAGCGCATGGCGATCGATGATCGATTCGATCCCCCCCATACCACCATTCATGTCGGCGTGATGAAGGGAGGCACCGCGCGCAACATTGTGGCACTGCACTGCGGGCTCGAGTGGGAGATTCGCGGGACCCCAGACTTCGACATGTCCCTCTTCATGCAGGATTTCGAGCAATTCACCGCGCAGCTCGAACGGACAATGCAAGCCGTTCATCCCGCAACATCGATCCGGACAGTTCCGCAACACTCGGTTGTTGGGTTTGCCCCACGGCTGGATTCTGAGGCCGAACAGCTGGCTCGGAGCATTACCGGCGAAAATGCAATGGTAGTTGAATCCTACTGCTCCGAGTCGGGGCAGTTCCAAGCGGCGGGATTTCCCACTATTTTGCTTGGGCCGGGTGACATTGCCCAAGCCCATCAGCCGAACGAGTGGATCGAGATAACCCAGATGGTCACGTGCCTCGATTTCTTATTGGCAGCAGTGTCGCGGCATTGCGGTAAGCAATCCGCTACCTAGCGGTAAGCAATCGGTTGCCTAGCGGCAAGCAATCTGATGCCTAGCGGCAAGCAATCTGATGCCTAGCGGCAAGCAATCCGATGCCTAGCGGCAAGCAATCGGCTACCTAGCGGCAAGCAATCGGTTGCCTAGCGTCAAGCAATCGGTTGCCTAGCGTCAAGCAATCGGTTGCCTAGACTCGGGAAAACACTGTATGGCGATATTCTTGCTTGCAGGTCTGTACCTCGTCGCGACAAGCATCGCATCGCATCGTCCCGGTGAGGGGAGTGTTGCCTGCGCGGGGCATCTCCGTATCGACAACAGAAGGATTTTGAGGGTGCTGATAACCACATTGAAACAACCGAAAGCTGGGCGTATTCCATCGTGGTATGCAAGGAGGTATGCGTTGATACACAGGGTGATACACAGGGTGATGCCCATGGCGCCGACTTCACGGTCGAGGTGGGTGCTGCTCGCGATTGCAATCGGCTTGCTGGCGGGGCTGACCCCCGCCCTCTCTGCACAAGCGCAAGCGATTCCCCGCCCGGTCTATGGATTGTACTTCTTGCGACTGGCGGATACGAATGCCGACTGGCCTGATCTCCAACCAGGCCGGAGCATCGTCGGCAATGGCGCCGCTGCAATGGTGGGGGGAGAAAGCAGTGCAGGGCGTTATTCGGGAAGTCTCGGGTTTGCCGCGGTGGACACGGCATCGTTTTTTCAGTTCTCGATGGCCTATGACCTTTACCTGCTCGGTGGTTTCGTTCGCCCCTATGGAGGACTTGGGTTTTCCTACCTGAGTTACGCCTTCGAAGAGCCTGCTTATAGTTTCGCGACGCCGGGGGCGGCCTTCACAATGGGGATGAATTACTTGCTGAATGACCAACAGGCTATCGATATTCGGCTAACCCACACTCGCACGGCAACGAATTTCGCCGCCTATGAGCTGCCCGAGGGTGAGCTGACAGGGTCAAACATATTGATGCTCCGTTCGAGCACATTGATGCAGATCGGTTTCATTGTTCGGCGTCGTTTTTACTAATCA
>JAHZLG010000281.1 GCA_022599995.1 Alphaproteobacteria bacterium
CGGTTGCCCTAATTACAGGGGCAAGCTCGGGTATCGGCAAAGAAATGGCCTACATCCATGCGGAAAAAGGAGGCGACCTCGTGCTAGTCGCCCGGCGAGGCGAAGCACTGCTCGCCATCAAAGAAGACATCGAAGCAAAGCACGGGGTCTTTGTGACCGTCGAGCAAATGGACCTTACCCAAAAAGGGATGGTGGCCATCTTGCAGAAGAAGCTTAACGCCCTGCATATTTCGGTGGATTTTCTGGTGAACAACGCAGGCTTCGGCGGGGTTTGCAGCTTCCATGAGGGTGATATGTCAACCTATTCGAACATGATCACCCTGAACATCCACGTCCTCACCGAGCTTACCCACTACTTCTTGCCCCGCATGCTGGCAAATGGGGAAGGCAGGATATTGCAGGTTGCCTCGGTGGCAGGGTACGTGCCCGGCCCCTATCAAGCGGTTTATTTCGCCACCAAAGCCTATGTTCTGTCGCTGTCCGAGGCCCTCTGGAAGGAAACCGAAGGGACAGGCGTCACGGTCACCGCCCTCTGCCCCGGGGCAGTGCATACGGAATTCGCCGAGGTCGCAAATGCAACCAATGCCCCTGGATTTGCTAAGGCCCGAGTCTCGCCGCGTAATGTCGCGAAAATGGGCTATGAGGGCATGGTTAAGGGGGAACGCGTGGTGATTACTGAGGCCAGCAATCGGATGATGGCGAAGATAGTGTCCTTGCTGCCGCGCACGAAGTTGCTTTCCATGGTCGCCACCGCCATGCGCCCCCAATAATTCACTCGCAGCCCCCTCCCACCGCCTGCCACTACCTCCCACCTCTCCCTCTCCACCGCACCCCCTTCAAACGGACATCTCAATGACCACGCAATCAGCCCCTGTTAAGGCCCTGCTCCAAACCGAAGAAGGCAAGGGAGATTTTGCCGACATCACCCTCCCCACCCTAACGGAGGGCGATATTAAGGTCGCCGTGGCGTACTCGACCATCAATTACAAAGACGGCATGGTGCTGAAGGGGGTCGGACGACTGGTGCGGAATTTCCCTCACGTGCCCGGTGTCGACTTCGCAGGAACAGTGATCGAATCCGAAGACCCCGCCAAACCCGTCGGGGCAAAGGTGGTCGTTACCGGGTGGCGGGTCGGCGAAGCCTACTGGGGCGGCTACAGCGAGCAACAAGTTCTGAAGGGCAAATTCGCGACAATCCTCCCCGACAACATCACCCCCAAACAAGCCATGGGTGTAGGGACAGCTGGTTTCACCGCCATGCTTGCCATTGACCACCTCGAACGCGCGGGGCTCAATGCCAATGACAACCCCAAGCCCATCTTGGTAACCGGCGCATCGGGCGGCGTTGGCACCTGTAGTCTGGTCTTGCTGTCTGCCCTCGGTTATCAACCGGTCGCGGTGACCGGCCGCCCCGAACAGGCCGATTGGCTGAAGGCACTGGGGGCGCATGACGTCGCGCCTCGCGATGACCTGACCGGAAAAGGCAAGCCGCTCGAACGCGAGACATGGGGAGGCGCCATCGACTCGGTTGGCGGCGGGATGCTCGGGCGTCTGCTGGCCCAAATGGCGAGCGGCGCAAGCGTGGCTGCCGTTGGCCTCGCCGGGGGCAGCGAGCTAACCGGCACCGTTTTGCCCTTCTTGCTCCGCGGGGTCAACCTGCTCGGAGTGGATTCGGTGATGTGTCCGCAGTCCACCCGCGACCGCCTGTGGCCGCGCATCGGCACCCACCTTGTGGGCGCCAAGCTGGAAACCATCACGACCGAGCATGACTTTGCAGCCCTCCCGGCATTGGCAGACGATATTCTTGCCGGGAAAATCCGCGGGCGCGCGATCATCCGCATTAATCCCTAACCCTACGCATCATCTCCCCCCCTTTGCCAGCGCAACCTCATGAGTGTAAGCAACCTTGCCATTACGCTGATCGGCATGTCGGGGGTGGGCAAAACCCATCTTGCCGAAAAGCTCCGTCACGATGGCTGGTTTCACTACTCCGCCGACTACCGGATCGGGACACGCTACATCGATGAGAAATTGCTCGATGGGGTGAAAAGACGGATGATGCAAGACCCGTTTCTTGCCGCCATGCTTCGATCAGATTCGATCTTTGTCGGACAAAACATCAGCATGCACAATCTCGCCTTGGTCAGCGCTTTTATCGGGTTGCCCGGCGACCCCGCGCAGGGCGGCATGGCAATGGAGGCCTTCCTGGCCAACCAACGCGCCTATGCCGATGGCGAAAGAATGGCAGCCGATGACCTGCCCTTCTTCATCACCCGCGCCCGCGACATCTACGGCTATCAGCATTTTGTCCACGACTCGACTGGGTCACTGTGCGAAATTATCGACACAACCGACCCCCAAGACCCGATCTGGGAAAACATGCGCCAGCATACCACCCTCGTGTGGATTCAAGACTCCGATGCCGATCGCGACGCCCTGATAGTCCGACAACAAGGCGCCCCCAAACCGATCTACTACAACGAGGGCTTCTTTCATGCCCACTTCGAGCAATTCTGTCGCGACAACGGCGATTCCCCCAGTAACCCAACCTTCGCCCCCAAAGAATTTCTGATCTACGTCTTTCCCCACGTGGTCGCCCGCCGCCGTGACCGCTACGCCGCCTTGGTTGCCAACGACGGGATCACCATAAGCTCGGACGAGGTCGCCGCAGTACGCGACACGCAGGACATGGTTGCCCTGCTCCAGAGCAAGCAATAGTCAGGCTTTCGTCGATGCCTATCAAGATCGATACGCAACTGCCGGCATTCAAGGTGTTGCAAAAAGAAGCGGTGCCGCTCATTACCGAGCGCGATGCAATCCGGCAAGACATTCGTCCGTTGCAGATTGCCCTGCTCAACCTCATGCCGGAAAA
>JAHZLG010000282.1 GCA_022599995.1 Alphaproteobacteria bacterium
CCGAGCGATGGCGCGCTTGCCTTTCGCCTGATCTCCGGGTGGCTGCCGAAAGATCCAACCCTCCCCGATGCCGAGTCACAGCCCGCAAGAGACCAAGTCAGCGTGGCAGTGCTTTGGCGCGATCTGGTTGGCGATGAGAAGAAGGATTCCGCCATCCTCAATGCTTACCTCGCCCATGCTTTTGCCCCAGACAACGAGGCTGCACAACCCAGCGCATTGCCTCAAACCCTTTATGTCACCGGGCCGCACTGGGCTAAGCAATTACCGGGTTGGCAGGACGTACGTATCGAGCGCATCGAGCTCCTCTTTCCCCGACTGATGTGGCTCGCGTGATGGCACAGAATGACGACCAACCGTTTTACAGCCATATGCTGCTCAACCAGTGGGTGTACAGCCTGCTGGGGGTGGATTCGCTCGCCCTCGCTAAGAAAGGCGAAGCCCCGCTTGAGGCTTTGGCAGACCTCAAGCGTCGCGACGGCTGGCTCAATGGGACCGACCAACACAAATATCTTGCCCTTGTCAGCAGAGACAATACTCACTACGCCCTCAAGACACCGCTTTACGAACACGTCACGCATAGCCTCGATACCTACGATAGCAACATAGTCAAGCACACCAGGACGATCAACGAAGGCAGTCTGCACAACCCGCGCGGGCAAGGAGGCATCCATTGGAAGTATTTCCAATGGCTTGCCCTCTTGTTCTCCGAGATCATGCTCGACTTGTCCTTCAACCAGCCTGACAAAATGATCGACGAGTTCAAGAAATTCGTCCGCAAATATAACGAAGACAAGCAGGAAAACATAAAGTTTGATGTTGACTCCATCACCGCGAAAACCCTAAGCAATATCCGCTTTCAATGTGCGACCGGCAGTGGCAAGACCCTGCTAATGCATATGAACCGTCTCCAATTCCAGCACTACGCCAACCAACAGGTGGCCAAGCGGTACAATCATACCCTGTTGTTGACTCCGAATGCGGGGCTCTCCGAGCAGCACCTTGCCGAATTCCGCCGCAGTGGGGTGCGCAACGCAAAAATCATCGCCAGCCATCGCGACATCCGCCATGATTTGCTCGGCAACCAAGACAATATTTACATCATCGAAATCACGAAACTGCTGGAAGATAACAAAAACGGCGGTTCTTCCAACCAAAAAACCAAAGGATTTGGCAACAACAACGTTATTTTTGTCGATGAGGGGCATCGCGGCAAGGACAAAGGCGGCGCATGGCAAACCGCCCGCAAAGCCATCAGCGAGAAGGGCTTCGTCTTTGAGTACTCTGCCACCTTCGAACAAGCTATCGACGGCATCAAGAAGGTGCGACAACAAAAACGCCTTGCCGCCGCCCACAACATCCTGTTCGATTATAGCTATCGCTGGTTTTACAACGACGGCTACGGCAAGGACTTCGAGGTGCTGAACTACCCCAAGGGCAAAATCGACAAAAGCGACCACAACGACGTGCTGACATCGCAACCCCTGCAAACGTACCTGATTGGGTGTTTGCTCCAACTGTACCTGCAAATGCGTACCTACGACACGGAAACTGCTCTTGCCCGTTCCTTGAACATCGAGCGGCCGCTCGCCCTCTTTGTCGGGACGACCGTGGGGACAGATAAAAAAACGGGGACAGCTTTGTCGGATACCGCGAAGATCATTGCCTTCTTTGCTTGGTTCGTCCACAACGAAAATGGAGACGCGGCCCGCATCGTCGAGGAATTTGTCGCTCGCAGCGCGTCATTGGTTGGCAACGACGACAAACCGGTCTTTGGTCGGTTATACCCCTTGCTGGGACGCGAGACCCTGTCCCACGCCGATGTCTGCAAAACCATATTCTACGCCGAGCAACAAACCCAAATCACCCTCACCACCGTGCGCGTGGCAGCAGGCAAAGACGCAAGCGGACGGGTCTCTGCTAGTGAGATCGTGATGCACTGCGGGAATAGCAAAGAACCCTTTGGCTTGATCAAGGTTGGCGACCCCAAATCCGTGATCGATAGCCTGAAATCCATCGATGGCTATGCCGATATGCTGCACTTCGGCGACTCCGACTTTACGACCCCGCAATTTGCCTCGGTGAAAGAGTCATCGTCGCCCCTCAACATGATGCTCGGCGCGAAAATGTTCATCGAAGGATGGGATTGCTGGCGGGTAAGCCTCATCGGACTGATGAATATGGGGGCCTCGGAAGGGACGCAGGTCATCCAGCTCTTCGGGCGCGGCGTGCGCCTCAAAGGCAAAGACTGGTCGTTGAAACGCGCCATCAGCCGCGCAGGTGAAGGTACCCCGCACGGACACGAAGGCAACAAAGAGAAAGAGCAAGCCATCGTTCTCCTCGAGACCCTGCGCGTGTTTGGCGTCAATGCCAAATACCTCGAGAAATTCCAAGCGCAAATCAACAAGGAAATAGAGCCGCACTATGAAGGCACCTTCGATCTCGAGATCACCTTTCCCCACGCACCCCAACCAAACGCCAATAACGCCCACACCCCCACCCCCGTTTCTGTCCCCACCCCTGTTGATGCCGCGCTTCAACTTCTGCAGGTGAGCACGCGCCAAGACAACACCCCCTATGACTTCAACCGCCACGGTTATTGCCCGTCTATCCAAGACGTGGTGACCACGCAGGGAATGTGCGCCCAATTTGCCATCGCCCTCGACATGACCACCACCATCGGCGCGGCCACTTCCTCCGATCACACCGCGCCATCAGCATCCCACGCAATCCAACCGCCCAGCAGCGAAACACAGCACGCCATCCTGCGCGGTTTCGCTGATAGCCGATCCCTCTGTGAGCAAATCCAAGCCGACTTCAATGACAAAAAAATGAGCAACATGGCCATCACCCCCGATGCCATCACCGCACTCTGGAGCGGGACTAACATAGGTGGTGATAAATGGTACACCCTTGAAGTCCCTGATAGCCACTGGCGTCCACGTAACTACGAAGAGCTGGAAAAAATCAGGCAAATACCCCTCCTGCTCACCCGCAAATTCTGCAAAAACATCTACGCGAAAAGCAAACGACAATTCATGACCCGCCGCATGGAATTCGTTACCCTCACCCTAGACCACCCTAACTTTCCCCCGGCCCCCACCAAATATACCTTCACCGTGCGCGCCAAGGACAAGGCAGCCTTCGATCGGATCAAAAAGAAATACGACGACGAATACAACAATTATATCGTCAAAAGGCAAACGGTGCCGTGCACCAAAAACGCCGAATCAACCAATGTCTGGCACTCGGATCAGCACCTCTACTTGCCGCTCCTGTTCAACTACCTCAAAGGAAAAAATGAGGTGGAGACCCTGCAAATCGACCCCGCCGGGACGCACCTCAACGAAGGCGAAATGCGCTTCGTGCGTGATCTCAATGAGTGGTGCAATACAAAAAAGAACGCAGGAAGTAGGTACTATCTGCTGCGCAACATCGCCCGCAAAGGCATCGGATTTGCCGATCTGGGGAATTTCCACCCCGACTTCCTGTTCTGGATTCTTGATGCCAACGGTAACCAATTCCTCACATTCATTGACCCCCATGGCTTCATGCATCGCGGACAAGATTCCAAACTAGAACTCGCCACTATGCTGCAAGGTGTGCCCCAATCGCCAAACGATCCGAAACTCAATGCCTTCATGATCTCGACCACGCCATATTCCCAAGAAAAATTCCCCGAGCACACCGAAGACGAATTGCTCAACAAAAAGCACCTGCTGTTCTTTCCCAAAGAGACCATGGAACGCGGCGGGCTGAAAGAATCCGTTGATCTAGAATACATCGGGAAAATGATTGCGAAGATTGTGCCGTGACCCTCGCCAGTGTTGTTGTGCTGGCAGTGCCCAATCCACCACCCGTTGCAACCCCTCTTGCAATGAGGTCGATGGATGATAGGCGATGGCCTCCTCTAGCTCCGCTTGTGCCGTAGCTGGAGCAGGGTTGGCCACGACGTCACTCGCCTGCGCAGGAACATCATAGTGCCCCGGCCAAGCCAAGCCTGTCTGCGCCACCAGCAGATCTATCATATCGTTGACTCGTGAGGGGTGCGGCGAAGCAATAGAAAAAACCCTATGCCCAATGCGCTCACGAAGCAACAATCGCCAGATCGTCTCGACAACATCGTCGACATAGGTGAAATGCCGCTGCTGGTTGCCGCCATGGGTCAGTGCTATCGGTTGTTGCAACAAAAGCGCGTCCAACAACCGATACGCAATCATCTCAGTCCGGCCATATGCGCCATAACAATTGAAAAAACGCATCCCATACAGGGTGAGCCCGCCTGCGGCGCGCGCGAAGGCCTCAGCAAAGTGCTCGTTGAGCAATTTTGTCGCAGCATAATAACTGCTTTCGGGATGTTGCACCGAGCTCGAGGAGGCATACAAAAACGCAACCGCGTCCTGCGTCTGGGCAACCTGCAAAGCTTGGGAGAACCCAACAATATTGCTTTCAATGTAGCGGGCCCGCTCATCACCCCGCACCCCCGTTTTCGCCGCAAGATGCACGACTGCGTCAAGCCTTCCAAAGGGCAATGCCCCCACACTCGGAGAACCGCAGTCGGCTTCAAAAAACGCAAACCCCTTGTTGTTTTCCCTGCGAAGTGTCTCCAACCGGTGGTCTTGTAATCTCCGTGGGGCAACGGCCGAAAAGTCATCAATGCCGATAACGGCGACGCCCTCGTGCAATAGTCGGCGCGCCAGATGAAAACCCACGAAACCAGCCACGCCGGTGATGAGTACCCTGCTGGGGCGGCGAGTCGGGATTAACCTATGGTGTTCGGGTGACATACTTCAATTCCAAAACGACAATCAATCA
>JAHZLG010000283.1 GCA_022599995.1 Alphaproteobacteria bacterium
AAACACCAAGCCCGTCATTCCACGCCCATACCCTAATGAAGTGAGGCGTGTCCTGCGCGATGAAAAATTGGCGTTGTTCCGCGAAGCGTATTTGAGGCAATTGCGCGGGCACGTGCTCATCCTCAATGCCTCGACCGAGGCGCGCAATACGTCCTCGCCATGACCGCTGCCCCTCCTGTTGCCTACAGAGCCGAAAAAAGACTTGGCCAGCATTTTCTGCACGATAGCTCGATTGTCGAAAGCATTGTGGATGCCTGCCAACACGTGATTGCCGCGCAACAGGAGACCGATCACGCACCTTCTCTCGATAGTGCCACAGCTACCACAGCTACCAATTGCGAGCACCGGGGGACAAGCAAAACAGATGGCGACAACGATGGTGTTGCGGATCGTGCCCCATGCCACGCCATCGTGGAAATCGGTTGTGGTCAGGGAGCCCTGACAAAATCCCTTGTTGCCCTTGCCAAACCGGCTGGCCTTCCCCTGATCGCCGTGGACATCGACCAGCGCGCCGAGTCAGCGATCGACCATATCTCCGATGCCACATTCGTGCTTGCCGATGCGACCACCGTGATGCCGTGGTCAATTTCCGCCGCGATGACAGCAACGAGGCTAGGGCAAGCAAGCACGCAAACAAATGAAGGTACTAGCGACGACCCTCTCAATGCCCCCTCTTGCCGGGGAGGGCGACCGCTCGTTGTCGGTAATCTGCCGTATAATGTTGGGACAAAGATGCTCTTGGCTTGGATGGCAAGCCCGGCAAAATGTCTGGGCTTTGTGGTGATGGTGCAAGCCGAGGTAGCTGCTCGAATGCTTGCCCCGCCCCACCTGCCGAAGCGGCGACGCACATCGAACGGTGACCACGCGTGCGAAAATACCCCCCCTCCCACCCCTCCCACCCCTCCCCACTTGCCCCCTTCGGGGCAACCACCAGCAACTGCCGAGCAGGGCGCAACAAGGCAGTCAAAGGATGCCTTCAAGATCCTGACGCAACGCGACGCCGCGATGCCACGCAGCTTTGCGCGTCGGATGGAACGCGGCGCATTGTCAGTGTTGGTGCAGGCACAAGCAGATTGGTTTTACTGGCTCGACGTCGCCCCCGATGCTTTCGACCCTCCGCCAAAAGTGCAGTCGACTGTGTTGGTTGGTATCCCTAAGCGTGACCCGCTGTCGGCAGAGCAATGGCAGCAACTCCAAAATACGATGGCAACCGGCTTCGCCCAACGACGGCAAACCCTGAAAAAAAAATTCCCCCATGCACGGCTCGAGCAGGCCGGAATTGACTCATCGATGCGTGCCGAAGAGCTTACCAATAGCGACTGGATGCGGCTAAGCGGTCTCGTTGATACCTCTGTTCTGCCGAGATGCCCCACTTCACATGGTTGACGCACACCCCACATCGGCCGCCCCCCCCTCTCCCCCCTCCCCCTCCCCCTCCCCCTCCCCCTCCTCTCTCTCTCTCTCCGCCCCTTCCGCGCCCTCGGCTGGGTCGGGAGGGTCGGGAGGGTCAGCAGGGTCGGCAGGGTCGGGAGGGGCGACAGGGGCGCAGCGGGTTAGTGGGTCATCCCCTCCGATACTGGTCGTCTTTCCGACGGCACTGCTCGCAGGGGAAGCGATGATGGCCTTCCCGGTTCTGTTTGCCTTGCGTGCGGTCTATCCGCAACACCGCATCATCCACCTGCACGGGGTGATGGGCAACATCTTGCCCGCCTTGGGTGCCGTGAGCGATCAATTGTGCGACTCCATCGTGATTCCTCCAGCTGATTGGCGGTTAGGGCGCGACCAAAGGGTGGCCCCGCCGAGGCACTGGCTTCGAGCGCATGCCCCGTCTTCGAGCCCTTCAAGGGCACCAAACGCAGAGCAAAGAGGCGAGGCGCCGATTAAGAGACAAGCCGATCCGGGAGCAGATCAGCCACTCGATCACAAAGAAAGCAGCCCGAGCGCGCTCGATTTCGCGCAATTGTTTGCCATGGAGTTTGCCCTGATCGTCGATCTCGAACGAGTTTGGTGGCGCACGGTGATCCTCCGTCATTTTCGGACGGCTGTCCTCGTTGCCCCCGCGTGGGATGGTTTCTTTAGCTTTGGCAGCTTTGCAGGGGCGTCTGCTTTGCGCCGCACCCGTTCTTGGCCCCATTGGGTCGTGGCAGGGATGAGGCACGGGCGGCGGACAGATCGCAAGCGCCGTTTGTTCTGGCAACGCGCGTCACCCCCTCCCCATCAGGCGTTGCTGTTGTTTTGGCTGCTGAACCGCGCCGATCCGAACTTCTGCCACACCGCTTGCCAAACACCGCTTCCCCTGCTCACAACCAGATCGAGCGATGGGCTTGCCCGGCAAGCGATCGGCGATGATACAAGCTCTAGGGTCTATGTTGGGATTGTGCCGGGCAGCGGTAACCCGCGGCGACGGCAACCATTGGCATTTTATCTCGCGGTGGTGCAACGGTTGATGCAGGAAGACAAACAACAGAGCATTGTCCCTCTGTTTATTCTTGGCCCCCACGAGCAGGCGTGGAAAGCCGAAATTCGTGCGGCAATCCCCTCTGCGTTAATCCCTGCACCGGACGCCGCCCATCGAACTTTTGCGCACACGATCAGCCTAGCACGGCAGTGTGCCGTGATCATCACGCATGACTCTGGGGGGGCGCACATCGTCGCCCGAGCCCAAACTCCTATGGTGGTTCAGTATGGGCCGACTGCGCCAGCGCATTATGCAGTGATGTCGAGGCAGGTTTCGGTCATCGACACCAGTGCACCCGGAAAATGGGCGATTGACGCAGATGTCTTGATTGACAAAGTCACGGCCATCCTCAACGAGCGCGCATGCAGGGCAGACGATCCCGGCGTGCAAGGCCAACAAAAACAGCGCACCCAAGAAGAGATATTCATGTTTTTGCCCCTGCGCGCCAATCGCCCGTTTCGGCATCGTCGTAATGCCAATGCTAGCGCTTTTGATCCTGCCACCTCCCTTGCACTGGCAACGTGGCTGACGCGCTAAGGATATTTCCTCAGGTACCTATACCTGCGGCACCAATACCTGCGGCACCAATACCTGCGGCACCAATACCTGAGGTACCTATACCTGCGGCACCAATACCTGAGGTACCTATACCTGCGGCACCAATACCTGAGG